>JBAXES010000027.1:0-16180 GCA_037140315.1 Chloroflexales bacterium | reverse complement strand
GTGTAGCCGATGAGCGCGTATCCATCAAATGAAGATGGACAGAGTACTAGTACTCTGTCCATCTTTATGTGATGGATAATAAAGAGGTTTTTTGCGGAGAGGGACAAGCCCTCTCCGCGCCTCTCCCAGCCCGGCAGGGGGTTTTGCGGAGAGGGCTTGTCCCTCTCCGCGTCTCCCCCAGCCCGACATAGAAGCTCGAATGGAGTACTATTCACTGGCCGGAAAATAGGGCACGTGGATCTTCTCGGCGGCACGCTGGCGGGCCCGCTCGCCGCGCCGGTCGTAGCGCGCCGTCGTCTCGACGCTGGCGTGACCGGCGAGCTGTTTAGCCGTGGCGATGTCGGTGTCGGCGTCGAGCAACTGCGAAATATAGGTGCGCCGAAAATCGTGGGGCGAGATACCGCTGACCCCGGCCAGGGCCGCGCGGCGCAGCAGGATGTGCAGCACCGCCTGGTCGCTGATCCGCCCGCCGTGCTGACTCGGTCGCCGGTCCCGCGAGGTGAAAAGCGGGTCATCCTTGCCAGCCTCTGCGCGCAGGGAAAGCCATGCGGCCAAGGCCAGGCGCGTGCCAGTCGGCATGGGCACACGCCTGGCCTTACGACCCTTGCCCAGCTGCACCAGCAGACCGCCCTCGGCCACATCGCCCATATTGAGGGCCACCGCCTCGGCGCGGCGTAGGCCGCAGCCCAGAAGCACGGCGAGCAGGGCGGCGTCGCGGGCACCCATGGACGTACCGTCGGCGCAGGCGCGCATGAGGGCAGCCTGCTCGCCGAGTGCGAGCATGCGCCCGCGCGGCGGGCCGGAGCCCTTGACCGCCTTGAGGTCGCCAGCTGATGCGGCCGCATCGGCGCCCATTAGCCCGAGGCGGCGACACTCGGTGAGCACGCCGCGTAGTGCGGAGAGGTGCTTGTTGACGGTTGCCGGGGCCAGTTGGGCGATCAGCTGGGCGCGTAGGGCGGCGGTGTGGGCGTAGGTCAGGCGCGGCCAGGGGATGCGGAGGGCGGCGACGTCGGGCTGGCCGGTGAGCAAGCGGGCCATGGTAGACAGGCAGGCGCGCATGGTGCGCCTGCTGTGCGGGCTAGGTAGGCTGGCCAGGTAGACTGCCGCCGGGTTGCGGGCAAGATCGCCCGCCTCCACTAGGGCCAGGTCGCCAGTGCCGGCATCGACCGGTACGATCTCGCTCATCGCATATCTCATTTAGTTAATAGCGTGTGAGAACGGTCATTCTCGTAAGCATTATAGCATACGAGATTCTGCCCTGTCCGTGCCATAGAGTCACGCAGCAGTGCTTCTTCGCCCACCGCCGCGTGCCATAGAGTCACGATTGACAAATTAGTACGTTCGCGCTACGATTCATGCGTGACTCTACGGCACATGCAAAAGGGCCAGCGATGAATCTGCTCCCACCAGAAAAATACCACGAGATCGAGTTCGAGGGGGATGCGCTGCTCTCGGTATACCGGCCCGGCGAGGGCATGGCGGTGCCGGTGCGCACGATCTGCGCAGTGCTGGGGCTCGACCTGAGGAGCCAGAGCGAGCGTATCCGCCGACACGAGGTACTACGGCAAGGGTTGCGCAAGGATCGGGTGCCCATCGATGGACAGGCGCGCGAGATCGCAGTGCTGCTCCACAAGTACATCCCCTTCTGGCTGGCGACCATCTCGCCGCACCAGGTGAGCGCGGAGTCACGCCTGAAGCTCGTGCGTTACCAGACCGAGCTGGTCGATGTGCTAGCCCAGATCTACCTGCGCAGCTCTGACGCAACCGTGACGCCGGCGCAGCAGCGGATCGACGAGGCCCTCGCCGACCTCCGCCGCCTGGTAGAGGCCCAGATCAACCATGAGCAGCGGCTGAGCATCATCGAGGAGATTGTAGGCGACATCCAGCAGCGCACCCCGGTTAGCGCGGCGCAAGCCGAGCACATCCAGCGGTCGATCAAGCGGATCGCAAAGCGCTATGAGCTGCGGGAGGGCCGCGACATCTTCGGCAAGCTCTTCGCCCAGTTCTGCATTGACCTGGGCACGCCGCGCTACGATGCCCTGCCCGAGTCGCGGTATGCGCAGGCGCAGGCGTGGCTGGGCCAAATGGCCCAAACCTACCTACCCGATGACCCAGACCCGCTGCCACCGCTACAGGAGGGCTTGCTATGACCGATCCCGCTCTGGTTGACGCCCACGTAGGCGCGGCCCTGCGCGCGGCACGGCTGTCGCGGGGGCTGCGGCAGGACGACCTGGCCGAGCAGATGGGTGTTGACCGCTCGACGATCGCCCGCTATGAGCGCGGCACGAGAAGCATGTCGGTCAGCACGCTGCTGCAGGCTGCCCACCTGCTCGACCGCCCGGCGACGATCTTTCTGCCCGGCATCTACGCTAGCGCGGATCTGCAGTCCATCCTGGCATTGCTGGAACGACGCCCCGACATCTTACCGCGTCTGCTCGATCTCCTGCTAGCCAACCTGCGTGATGACGCCGCAGGCAGCGACTCGGTTGGCGCTACTCCTGATCGGCGCGCCCTGGGGCGATCTGCTGGATAACCTCCTGGAGCCGACGCGCCGTTGACTCCAGATGGGCGCGCAGTAGGGCGGCATCTGCATCGCTCAGCTCGCTCAAACGTGCGCGGGTGCGAGTCACCTGATTATCAAGCCGATCCAGCTGCCCCTGGAGCGCCTTGACCCATTGCGGGGTTAGGCGCGGCGGCAGTGTGCTCGCGGAGCGCTTCGCCCGCGCCACCACACGTGCGATCGTTGGCCCATCGAGGAGCGGCCGTGTCCCCTCGGCGGTGCCCTCCGCAGGCCTCACGAGCCGGTCAAGCTGGGAGATCACCGCATCCACGTGGGCGGGCTGAAGCTCACCGGCGCGCGCAGCGGCGTGCAGCGGGCGCAACTGCGTCTCGCGTAGCCTGAGGCGCGCGATCTGAATCTGCTGCGCGGCGGTAAATGTCGCCAGCCGTAGCAGCTCTTGCCGCCTACCCCGACTCATCTGAAACCGCTCCTCGACGGCATCCCACGGCGCATCGCCGAGCGCCAGCTTCATCTGCTGGAGTGCCCACACGCGCTCCATATCGCTGAAATCTGCCCGGTCCTCGTTCTCGGCGTACTGAATGCGGACGCGATCCGACGGGCTTGGTGGATCGACGATGACTGCGTCAATCTCCGTCATGCCGATGAGCTGGGCGGCGGTCCAGCGCCGATGTCCGACGAGGATAAGGTAGCACGCGGTTGGCGCGGCATCGCTCGCCCCTGGGTAAACGACGATGGGCTGGATCTGGCGAGCTTGGATCGAGCGCCCGAGGTCGAGCAGGGCGGCCACGAGATCGGCATAGTTGGGGTTAGGGCGACCATGGACGATCAGCTCGTCGGGCGGCGGGAGCAACCGGGCCTGCCGGGCCTCCGGGCGTACCTCGGGCGTGATCGCGGCGAGAGCAAGGCGCTGGACGCGGTGCCCGCTCGCCACCTGGTCAAGCGCGGTGATCCCGAAGTGTGCGGAGAGCCCTGGGGCGGGATCATCTGCCTGAGCTGTGGCAGGCGGCGGTGTGGCGGGCGAGCGGTTGATCATGGCGACAGCGCGCTCACGGAGCTCGCGCATCTTGTCATTCGACTTCGCTGGCATTAGCCCCTCCCGTCCATGCCAACAAGCTCTTCGATAAGCTGGAGAAAGAGTGCGCGAACTTCCGAGGCGTCGGTGCCGGTATAGCGAAACACACTCTGCTGCATGGCTGCCGAGTCGCGCAGGGCCGCGCGGTTCGGGAACACCGCCCGCAGCATCTGGCTGGCAAAGTGCTCGTGCAGCAGCTGGTCGAACACTCGATCCGCGTTACTGCGCGGGGCGTACTTGTTGCGGATGATGCTCACCTGAAGGTCGGGGTTAACCCCATTTGCTCTGATCTGCTGCACCGAGGTTATCAGCGCCTGGAGCGCCCGCACCACCAGATCCTCGGGCTGGACGGGCACCAGGCAGCGGGTAGACGCCGCCAGCGCCATTGCGAGCACCGGGCCGCGGGCCGGGGGAAGATCGAGGATGACAATATCGTAGCTGTCCGCCGCCTGTGCGAGGTCGACAAATACCTGCTTGAGCAGGAACAGCCCACCAAGCGGGGCGGAGCTGAGCTGCGCGGGCAGTGAGGCCATCAGGCCGTGGGCTGCCAGAAGATGCACCCCCTCGCCGGTCTCCCGCACGCGGCTACGCACCGACTGTGCGGAAACCCGATTCTGCATCGCGTCATTCAGCACGCCCAGCACGCTCTCATCGGGCTGCATGGCCTCAGGGTTCACACCGAGCCAGTGAGTCGCGCTCGCCTGGGCATCAAGGTCGATCAGGAGCACCCGCAAGCCAAGCTGCTGAAACGCTGCGGCAATGTTTACCGCGAGCGCCGTCTTTCCGCAGCCGCCCTTTTCTAGGCTGAGGGCATAGACATGCATAGGGCTGCTCCTTTGAATAATTTTTGAAGTTTCATTATGATACGCGAACTAACAGCTCATGTCAACAAATAGGGCATCAGGACGCCAAAATACGCGGGGCATGATGATCATGCCCGGCAAACATTGCCAGATCAGGCCATGTCAAGGTTTAGCCCATTGGGGCGCGGAAAACCGAGGGGCACGATCATCATGCCCCCTCCGCTCAAGGGCAGGCCATCGGGGGCATCGACTTCAGGCAGTGCCAGGATCATCCGCAGATGACCGTCACCCCCCTAGCCCTAAAGATCTCAGCAGCACGCAGGGTCGCTTCGCTAGTAGCGGGCGGGGTGGCGGCGAGGGCGTAAGCGATGTCGAGGCGCGCCCACTTGGCGCGCCCAAGCTGGTGGAATGGCAGTACCTCGACGCACTCCACATTAGGGAGCTCGGCCACGAATTCGGCCAGGCCGGCGATGTTTGCCGGATCATCGGTGATGTCCGGCACCAGCACGAAGCGTACCCAAGCCGGTCGCGCAAGCGCCGCGAGGCGGCGCGCGAAGGCGAGCGTAGGGCCGAGATCAACCCCGGTAACCCGTCGGTAGGTGGCCGGATCCCACGACTTGATATCGAGCAGCACCAGATCAACCAGCATCAGCGCGTCGTCGCTAAGCTGGTCGCCCAAGAAGCCGTTGGTGTCCAGTGCGGTGTGTATCGCCCGCGCCTTGCAGCCGCGCAGCACACTCGTCACGAAGGGCACCTGCACAAGGGGCTCGCCGCCGCTGATCGTCACACCGCCCCCGGTATGACGCATAAATGACATGTGGCGGGCCACCTCGGCCACGACCACATCCGCCGTCACCTCCCGACCGCCCTTGAGGTACCAGGTGTCGGGGTTATGACAGTACTGGCAGCGACAGTGGCAGCCGGATGTCCAGACGACCGTGCGCAGCCCCGGCCCGTCGTGGACTGAGCCGGTGGTGTACGAGTGGATATAGCCCGTGGGGTTCGTCTCGGTACACATCAGGTCACGCTCGGAGTCGGAGATTAGGACCTTGTGCCCAACAAGCAGGTGCTACGTTGGTTCTACTGCGGCGCGGCTACGCCACGCCGCAGCAGGACCAGTTTTTTTGTGGGAGATCTTCGCGATCCCACAGGCTCCCGCGCGGGTTTTTAGGCGGCGGCCCTAACCCTCACATTTCCCCGTGGAACGTCCGGTTGATCACATCAAGCTGCTGCTCACGCGTCAGCTTGATGAAGTTCACGGCATAGCCCGAGACGCGGATAGTGAGCTGCGGGTAGCGCTCGGGGTTCTCGATGGCGTCCAGCAACGTCTCGCGGTCGAGGACGTTCACATTCATGTGGAAGCCACCCTCAGCGAAGTAGGCATCGAGCACGCCGGCCAGATTGTGCACCCGCTCGTCGGCATGTCGACCGAGGGCTGACGGCACGATCGATGTCGTCCACGAGATGCCGTCCTGGGCGCTGTCGTAGGGTAGCTTGGCGAGGGTGAGCGCCGCTGCCACAATGCCGTGGGTGTCCCGACCGTGCATCGGGTTCGCGCCGGGGGCGAAGGGTTCACCGGCGCGGCGGCCATCGGGGGTGTTGCCGGTGTGCTTACCATAGACCACATTCGAGGTGATCGTCAGCACCGACTGGGTGTGGGTCGCGTTGCGGTAAGTGGCATGCTGCTGCAGCTTAGCCATGAAGCGCCGCATCAGGTCTACGGCGAGATCATCGACACGGTCGTCGTTGTTGCCGTAGGTGGGAAACTCGCCCACAGTGACATAGTCGACCACCAGGCCGCGCTCGTCGTGCACGGGTCGCACCTGGGCATATTTGATCGCCGCGAGGCTATCAGCCACCACCGAGAGGCCGGCGATGCCGAAGGCCATGGTGCGCAGCGGGCTATAGTCGTGCAACGCCATCTCGATACGCTCGTAGGCGTACTTGTCGTGCATGCAATGGATGCAGTTCAGCGCGTTCACATACACACGCGCCAGCCAGTCCATCTGCACATCGAACTTGGCCATCACCTCGTCGAAGGCGAGGGTCTCGCCCCCGACGGACTCGCTCGTCGGGCCGATCTGCTCGCCGCTGATCTCATCGCGACCGCCGTTGATCGCGTAGAGTAGGCACTTGGCGAGGTTGACCCGGGCCCCGAAGAGCTGCATCTGCTTGCCCACGCTCATCGCCGAGACGCAGCAGGCGATAGCGGTGTCGTCACCCCAAGTCGGGCGCATCAGATCGTCGCTCTCGTACTGGATCGAGCTGGTATCGATGCTCACCTGAGCGCAGAAGTGCTTGAATCCCGCTGGCAGAGCCGACGACCAAAGGACAGTGAGGTTCGGCTCGGGTGAGGGGCCAATGTTGTAAAGCGTCTGGAGGAAGCGGAAGCTTGTCCGCGTCACCATGTGACGACCGTCCTCGCCCACTCCCCCGATGCTCTCGGTGACCCAGGTGGGGTCGCCGGAGAAGAGGGCGTCGTACTCGCGGGTGCGCAGGAAACGCACGATTCGCAGCTTGATCACAAAGTCGTCGATCAGCTCCTGCGCGGCGCGCTCGTCGATGCGGCCAGCGCGCAGATCTCGCTCGAAATAGATATCGAGGAACGTGGCGGTACGGCCGAGGGACATCGCGGCGCCGTTCTGCTCTTTGACGGCTGCGAGGTAGCCGAAGTAGAGCCACTGCACGGCCTCATGGGCCGTCGCGGCGGGGCGCGAGATATTGTAACCGTAGCTCTCGGCCATCTCCATCAGCTCGTAGAGGGCGCGGATCTGCTCGGACAGCTCCTCGCGATCACGGATGATCGCATCGCTGGCGTGGGCCGTGTCGAGGCCGGCGAGCTCGGCCCGCTTGGACACAATCAGCCGGTCGACGCCGTAGAGAGCCACACGACGGTAATCGCCGATGATCCGACCACGTCCGTAGGCGTCGGGCAGGCCTGTGACGATGTGCGACGAGCGCGCCCGTAGAATCTCGGGCGTGTAAACGTCAAAGACGCCATCGTTGTGGGTCTTGCGGTACTTGGTGAAGATCTCGCGCACCTGCGGATCCACCGAGAACCCGTAGCTCGCCAGGCTACTCTCGACCATACGCCAGCCGCCGTTGGGGAAGATCGCGCGCTTGAGTGGTCTGTCGGTCTGCAGGCCAACGATCAGCTCCAGGTCGCGGTCGATATAGCCGGGGGCGTGGGCAGTGATGCTGCTGGGGATTTCCGAGACGTCGAGTACCCCCTTGGCCCGCTCGAGGGTGAAGAGCTCGCTCAGCTCGGCCCAGAGGCGCGTGGTACGCTCGGTAGGCCCGACCAGAAAGCGCGCGTCACCGTCGTAGGGTTGGTACTGGCGTTGGATGAAATCGCGGACTGCAATGGATTCGCACCATACGCCGGGCGTGAAGTCATACCACGCCAAGCCTTGATCCGCACCGGTTTGCGTGTCTGGGTGAAGAGGCATTGGCTTCCCTACAATGTGTTCTATTTCACGAGCTAGCCACATAGTACCACATTATTGGAAAACGAAGATGTCCCGCGCCGCTGCTCCAGGTCAGTGAATCGCGTCGTCGGTGGATCAAAGCGTACCGGCACTACCCCAAGCGGCCCGCTGCGCTGTTTGGCGACGAGGATCTCTGCCAGCCCACACTGCTCGGTCGGCCCTGCCTCCACTTCCTCCCGATAGATGAACAGCACAATATCGGCATCCTGCTCCAGGCTCCCGCTGTCCCGCAGGTCACTCAGCTGCGGCACCTTGTTCTGGCGCTTCTCCACCTCGCGCGACAGCTGCGACAGCGCCAGGATCGGACACTGGAGTTCCCGTGCTAGCAGCTTCAGCTGCCGTGAGATCCGTGACACCTCGTCCACACGGCTATTGCTCGGTGTGTCCCCGATCAGCAGCTGCAGGTAGTCCACGATTAGCAGATCTAGTGGGCGCACCGCCGCTAGTCGGCGCGCCTTTGAGCGCACATCCATCACCGTCATCATCGCACTGTCCTCGATCGCGATTGGTGCCGCCGCGATCACCCCCAGCGCGTCGAGCATGGCCGGGTCGCCGCGACGGGTCAACCCCTCCACCAGGCGTGTATTCACACCGGTGTGGATGGCCAGCAGCCGCTGCAGCAGCTCGGCCCGGCCCATCTCTAGCGACACTACGCCCACGCTGCGCCGCTTGCGCACCCCCAGCGTGTAGGCGATACTCATAGCGAGGCCCGACTTACCCAACCCCGGTCGCGCTGCCAGCAAGGCTAGCTGCCCCGGTCGCAGCCCACCATTTAGCCGTCGGTCAAGATCAAACAGCCCGGTCGGTGCCACCCGCTCGTCCTCGTCGGCCTGGGCCGCGTCGAAGAACTGCTGCGCCACCATGCTCAGTGGTATGAAATCGGCCCCACGCTGGCGCTGACTGACCGCGAACAATGTCTGCTCGGCCCGGTCTAGGGTGTTCTCCAGATCACCGCGCTCGTCATAGCCCAGCGCGGTGATCTGGCCACCGGCCTCGATCAGTCGGCGCAGAGTCGCGGCGCGGGCGACCGCCCGCGCATAGTACTCCACATGGACGGCGGTGGGAACCTCGGCGGAGAGCTCGCCGAGGAAGCTTAGCCCGCCGACCAGATCCAGTCGCTCATGGCAGCGAAGCTCACCAGCAACCGTGGCTATATCGGGCGGCACACGCTGGGCGAGGCAGGCTAGCATGGCCTCGTAGATCTGGCCGTGACGCTCAAGATAGAAGTCCTCGGGCCGCAGCTGGTCGCTGACTACCAAGATGGCGTCACGCTCTAGTAGAATGGCCCCGAGCACAGATCGCTCGGCGGTGAGGTCGTGGGGCAGGGTGAACGACGATGTCATAGTCTTCTCTCCACCCTATCATCATAGGGATGCTCCTGCGCCAGCTGATCCAGGATGGCGCGCTGCGCTGCTGGGGTAGGCGCAGCACGGAATCGGTAGATCCACCGGTCGCGCTGCGCGTCAGTCAGATCGGGGTGAGTGTGTATTGGTAGGGCGCTGAGTGGCCGCTCAGGCTCCTGCGGCGCATCAATTGGCGGCAGATCGCGTAGGGCAGAGACGACCCAGGCGGCAACGTCGCGCACATCAGCGCGGGCGCGGGCCTGAGCGATCACACGGGCGACTTGGGTGACCGGGCGCTCGGCCAAGCTAGCAGCTACACTGCGGCGCACGCCAGCGGCCAGGAGCAGCCTGCTACTCTCTGTTGGCGCAGCAGGAGCCATCTGCGGTGGTGTCTTTATGCCGGATGTCCGGTGGGATAGATCTGTATTCCCACCACCACACCCAAGCTGGTCGGATGGAGTGCTGGTGGTAGGGATAAGTACATTCGGTTCCATGATTCCATGTGATCTCTGCTGGTCGCTAGTCACCACCGTTTTTGGTTGTCCAGATGCGGCGATATGCTCGTCAGGTGGGTCGCCCACCACGATCGGGTCGGCGATCTTCACTCCGATCCCGGGGCCGATCTGGCCTGGTGGCACAAAAAAGAGCGCCTGCCCTGAGTCCCCTGTCTTGGGCGCGGGCGCGATGTCGAAGGGCGTGCGCCGCCAGCCCTCGGTGCTGAGTCCGTTGTCCGCACGCTGCGAGGCGATGGCGAGGATGGTAGCCTCATCGGGGACTGGCATAGGCTGGCCGTTCACGACGAGGCGCAGCTCTGTAAGGGCGGTGCTGTTCACTGATATACCGGCGAGGGTCAGGGCGTACGTTCCAATGTCGCGTAGGCCAAGGAGCGGCGTGACCAGGTAGCGCCGGGCCTGGGCCGGGTGGATGGGGTGGGGATTAAGCCGCCCGACACAGACATCGAGCAGGCGCTGGTCGAGGCGCAGGGCTATGATGTGGCGCGGTCGACCAAGGCATGGGGCCGTGAGATCCCAGGGGCAGTCAGCACCGCGCACGGTGCCCCAGCTGGGGGTGTAGGTTGTCTTGCGACCGGGCCGGCGCTGCGGCACGATCCAGCCAGCCCCGGTGAGGCGTTGGAGGGCGCGAGTGGCGGCACCGTAGCTGAGTGCGGGGTCATAGACCTGGAGGTCGCCCGGCGAGAGCGGGACGGGCTGGCGGGTGGCGCGGAAGACGCGGGCCAGTAGGGCAAAGGCCCCGACGGCGGCGGGGGCGTCGCGTAGATCTTCGGCAAGGCGGTGGGGGATGGGTACATAATAGGCGGGCGCGTCATAGGCTGTTTCGTGGGCTACTGCCAACGGGGCCTGTGGTGCCAGGGCGGGGCGGGGTGATGTCCATGGTTGCATAGCCGGTCCTCTTCTGCCGGATGTGGGCAATACAAAGCTAAGACTTATCAGCTTTCGCGTTGACAAGGCGATCAGCGGTTGCTATAGTGAGACTAGCCGCGCTTCTTTCTGAAGCGCGCATGTCCTTCTAAAAGCTCTCGGCGCATGGTGTCTAGCCGTGTTGCGTGCCGAGGGCTTTTTTTTGTCCGCAAGATATGGCATGCCGCTACATCCGGCAGCTCATAGAGGCTCAGCGAGGGCGCCCTGCGGGCCTACATGTTGCGGCGCTTGCGACGAACCCCTGTTCGTAATCGTAGCAAGAGCTTACGCAAGAGTCAACTAGCTCTTACGCAAGTTTGACACAAATCTTGCGCCAGATTCGCGCAATCTTGCGCAAAGTATTGCCTGAGTTTGCGTAAGCTGAGGGGCCTATGTCTCTTGCTCGTGGACATGGTAGCGCGTGCGGGATGTAGACCCCTCACGGATGACGATCTTCCTCCCGAGCAGCTCCTGCATCCGATAGTTGACGGTGCGGATCGACCACTCTAGGCGATCGGCGATCTCGCGGGCGCTGATCCCGACGGGGCCGGCACTCTCGATGAGGGTGTAGATCTGGGCCAGTGGTGTGTCGAGGCCGAGGGCAATATGCTTGTCTACCGCCCCGTGGCCTTGGATGCGGATCAGGAAGCTAGCCCCGGTGTCCTCCATCTGGGGGAAGGGCAGCTGCTCCTCGCGTAGCACGTGGGCCACGGTGTCGAGGCCCATGCCGCGCTGCTCGATATAGCCGGCGTCGAAGAGGAACCCGACGATCACCGGGTTGCGGGTGTACTGCGACTTGAGGATGTTCTCGACGGTCACGCCAGGTGGCAGGCCACCGGGGCTGCACCACTCGATCTCATTCTTGAACATCTCGATCTTGACCCGGCTCCCGACAACACGGTAGTCGCGGTGGGCCAGGGCGTTGACGATCAGCTCGCGGATGGCCGTGCGCGGGTACTGGTCGAAGGGGGTGCGGCGCGGGCCGCTGTCGAGACGGAACCCGTGGTTGCTCTGTGCCCAGAGGTAGGCGTCGGCCTGGTCGATGAGATCGAACAGCGGCCCACGCAGGTCGCGGATATCGACGACCTGCTGGCTGTTGGCGGTCTGGCCCGTGTAGCGGGTCAGCGAGACGCCTGTGTGGGGCAGGTGGCGCTGCGGCTCCATACCGAAGCAAAGCAGCCCGCCGAGGGTTGGCGCGAGCTGACCTCCGTCAACTTCAACGATGCCTATC
Source organism: Chloroflexales bacterium (assembly GCA_037140315.1). Taxonomy (GTDB): domain Bacteria; phylum Chloroflexota; class Chloroflexia; order Chloroflexales; family Chloroflexaceae; genus Oscillochloris. Next base: position 4,304 of record JBAXES010000027.1, on the reverse strand, counting down.
TGTCGCTGAAGGTAGTCCAGGGGTGACTCCGACTGCTGGCTCCGCCCGGCCTGAATATGGCGCTCCACTCGGCCCATGTCAATGTCGGCGAGGGTAGCCCCGCGCACCGGCAGCGAGTCAATATGCTCAATCTCGATCCAGTTGGGCATTGGTAATTCTGGGAATGCGGGCGGGGCCCGGCGTGATGCAGTAGCACCTCAACTATACGTATCCTCGCTGCCGCGGTCAACTGCGCCGATATCTGCTCAGCGCTCGTCGGCGAGCGCTGAGCAGATATCGGCGCAGAGCGACTCGAGGCCGCGCCGGGCCACCATGACCCGCAGTGCGCGGGGCGGGGTTGCGTCGCTGTAGACTTGGCTGACCTTATGTTTGATGGGCGTGGCCGCCCAGATCACCACCACATCGGCCCATGCGGACTGGCGGTCGGCCTCGGCCGCGCTATGCGCGCGCCCCAGCCCGTCAATGGTGCGCAGCTCGGCACCGCTCTCGGTGAGGGCCTGGGCTAGCTCGCGGTGCTGGTGCGGCGTGCCGCCCACGAGCAGCAGGCGTGGTCTCCTAGCGGCCACCAGGTCGTGTGCCAGCAGGAGGGCCGCCCGGCGCTGGCCCGACCCGGCGCAGATCGCGCAGTGTGACGTCTCGACGACGATTAGCTCCCGGCCGGCCGCGTGGGGCGCGGCCAGCGCTGCGCAGCCGGGGTCACCACAGAGCAGCAGCGCGCGCTCGGCCAGCAGCGCGCGCGCTGCGGGAACCTTCTCGGTCGATATATTCACCTTGCGCGGGCTGGTCATCCCGTGGCGCTCAAGGATAGCGCGGGCCTGCGCCCTGGCAGCCGGGTCGGTCATCCCCGCTCCCCGCAGCAGATCGTCGATCGCGATTACGTCCACGGCGCCCCCTGTCAGGCTCGGCTGATCCGAGCGGCTGCTATCACTATAGCAGAGGGGCGTAGCCGCCCGGGTCATTTGGCCAGGCGCAGCTCGATAATCACCACCGGATCGTCCCCGAAGGCCAGATCGAGGCCGGCGCGCAGCTCTGCCGCGCCTACCTGCCCAAGCGCGGTGCCGGCGGTCACCGAGGTTAGCGTGTAGCGGGCCACCCCCGGCAGCGGCACCTGCACGCGAGCCTGCGCGACACCGCTGGCGTTGCGGAACAGCACGATGATCCCCTCGCCGGCGCGGCTGAGCCGGGCGAAGCCGTCCCACTCGACGACGCTGGGCTGCCGCCAGCTGCCCAGCGGGAAGAAGCTGTCGGCCAGGCTGACCTCGCGGCGCAGTGCGCGGTGCCAGCGGATCTTGTTGCTGTACCAGCCCAGCTGCGCATCCGTCAGCTGGCGCAGATCGCCCAGCATCAGTGGACAGGCCCCGAGCGCCGTGGCGAACTTCTCGCGCTGGTCGCCGGTCTCGGCCCGCAGGTTGCCGATCAGCATGGCTTCGACCGGGATGGCGAGCGAGCGCTGGTAGAGCAGCGTGCGCGCCTGGCGCGGGCCGGCCGCGTCGTCGGTGGTGTCGCCCACGTTGCTGATCCAGGCCAGATCCGCTGCGCGCAGCAGCCCGTAGTCGATCGTGTGCTTCTGTCCCCACAGCTCGAAGGTCAGGTCGATCAGGACATCCGGGTGTCGGGCGTAGACCGCCTGCGTCACCTGCGCGATTCCGGCGTAGATCTGCGCGACGGACTCGGCGGCGCTGGCGTGCTGGTGACCGGGGGCGTGGCAGCCCGGGGCCTCGCCGTAAGCGTTAAAGACCGTGGTCAGGTCGAGCTTGAGGTAGGCGAGCTGGTAGCGCCCGACCAGCTCGATCAGGCGATCTGCCGCCTGCGTCGCGTAGCAGCTCGCCAGGCACATCACGATCTGCTCGCCCATGGCCGTCATCGTTGTCTTGATCTGGCCCTGTGCGTCGCGGCACTGGGCCGCGGCTAGCGCTGCGGTCGCCGTCACCAGGGTGTGATCGAGCACGGCGAGCGGTGCCCAGAGGCCAAGGCGCATGCCGTGGGCCTCGACCACGGCGCTGATGCGCTCCAGCCCGTTGGGGAAGCGCTCGGGGCTGACGGCATTGTCACCGTAGCGGGCCTGCCAGCCGTCATCGATGGTGAAGATTTCGCAGCCCATGCGCGCCGCCAGCGGGATGAGCTGCAGCACCGTAGACTCGTCGATGCGCGTGCCGAAGGGATCCCAGGTGTTGTAGTGCCAAGCTGGCAGGGCCAGCGGCCGGCGGAGCGCGGCGGTCGTCGCCGCCGGCACGACCCAGCGCGGGTCGGCGTAGGCGCGCCCGCTGCCGGCCAGCAGCACTTGGGCCGCGTCCGACCCCCAGCCCTCTCCCGGCGGCACGCGCACCTCCAGGGGGAAGAGGTCGGTGTCGTACATGATTCGCACCTGGCCCTCCCAGAACCACGCGCCGGTCTCGATTCGTTTCAGGTGCCCAGGCACCTCGTTTAGGGCGATCACGCAGTCACCGGTGCGCGGGTTACGCAGGACAACGGCGCAGTCGTCCACGCGGCCGGTGATGAATGTCTCGCGGGGTAGCGCGCCGTAGTGCGCGTCCAGCTGTAGGTCGCCGGGCGACCCGATCTCGGCTGGCAGCGTCTCGATTGCTAGGCGCGTGATCGTGGCCGGTCGACGACCGGTGTTCGTGATCCAGTAGCGCTTAGAGGTTCCGGAGTCGCCACGCTGAAAGCCGACGTGTACCTCCAGGCTGCGGGCGTGGTGGCGCAGATGGATGACCAGCTGGGCTGCGAAGCCCGGCTGCGGGTAGGCGTCGCCGACACCCACGAGATCCCAGTCGCCCCCCAGGCTGGTTACCCGCTCGCCGTCCAGGCAGAAGTCGAACTCCGGCGTCCAGCGGCGTCCAGCGCGGGCCTTTGCGAGCAGGTCGGTGCCGGTGGCGAGGCTCTCGAAGTGTGATGTGTAGAGTCCCTCAGCCGGATCGAACACGACCACGCGGCGGATGTGCGGGCTGGCGATCTCCCACTGTGATGACATAGCTGGCGCTGCTCCGACCTACAAGAAGAATGGTAAGCAACTCTATGTTCAGGTAGAATAGCGTACAGCGTACGCTATTCTACCTGAGGCAAGGTTTCAGCGTACGTTACAGTTCAGGCAATTGCACTGCATCAGAATACGGTATTTCTGTTCCCTGTTCCCTGTTCCCTGTAACCTTGTCTGAGCACGTAATATGGCCATCAAACACCTGCGCGCAGCCCCATCCGCCGCCGCCATTCGCCCGCCCCTCGCCGCCCAGATCCGGCGCGACTTTGGGACCCTGGTTGACCCGTTCCTGCTCCACGCGCCCGCGCCCGCGATTCTGGCCGGGGTCTGGATGGCCTGTCGCGAGAGCGAGCTGGTCGGTCGTGTGCCCCGCGCCACCAAGGAGGCGGTTGCCGCCACCGTCTCGCGTATCAACCAGTGCCCCTACTGTGTCGACGCACATGCCGTGATGCTGCACGCCGTGGATAGCCACAGCGCCGCCGACCATATCCGCACCGGGCGTAGTGCCCAGCCCCTCTCCTCCGATCTGCGCGATGTGGTCGCCTGGGCGTCCGCCACCCGCAGCCCCGAGGCTCCCATTCTGCGCGACCCGCCGTTCACTGCCAGCGCCGCCCCGGAGATCATCGGCACGGCGGTCTTCTACCACTACATCAACCGCATGGTGAGCGTGCTGCTCGATCTGAGTCCGCTGCCGCTTGTGCCTGCGCCGCTTACGGGCATGACCGCGCGGGTGGCGGGATGGTGGTTCTCGCAGGCGGCGCGACGGGCGAAGGCGGTCGGCGAGTCGTTGGAATTCCTGCCGACCGCCGATCTCCCCCCCGACATGGCCTGGGCCGCAGCCTCGCCGATAATCGCCGGGGCCTTCGCTCGCTTCGCCGCAGCCGTCGATGCGGCGGGCGGACGCGCGCTCGACGCGCCGGTGCGCGCGCTGGCGCGGCGGGAGATTGACGCCTGGAGTGGTGCCCAGCCTGGGCTGGGCCGGGCGTGGCTGGAGACGCCGCTGCTCGACCTGCCGCCCGCGCAGCGCCCGACCGGGCGCCTCGTCCTGCTGACGGCTCTGGCACCCTATCAGGTGGACGCGGCCACGGTCACAGCGTTTCAGGAGGGGCACCCCGGCGATGCGGATCTCATTGCGGCCTTGGCGTGGGCCAGCCTGACTGCAGCGCGGCGGGTGGGTGCCTGGCTCTAGTGGCTCGCCACTGGGAGCGGCTCGGGGAGGGCTAGTCCCTCCTCGGAAAATCACCCGCTATCATTACTGCGGTGGCCCCCTAGTACTCTGTCCAAGTTATTCTGATGGGCTGGGAGAGGCGTGGAGAGGGCTTGTCCC
>JBAXES010000026.1:0-16427 GCA_037140315.1 Chloroflexales bacterium | reverse complement strand
GTGTTGCGTGTTGCGTGTTGCGTGTTGCGTGTTGCGTGTTGCGAGCTGAAGGCTGAGCAGTGAACATACCATCCGACCCTCACCCTTGCGTGTTCATTCTAGCACGGCTCGGGCTGTGGCGACGGCTATGCTATGATACGAGAGGTACATTCTTCTACGTCAGCAGTAGATAGGGGACGGCCATGGACCGAGTGGTCTACGTGGTGAGCGACCTGCACCTGGGGCCGGGTTGGCTGCCGGACGGTACGCTAGACCCGCTGGAAGACTTTACCGCAGATAAGGACTTCGCGCGGTTCCTGGCGCAGGTCGGCACCGGCGGCGACCCGGTAGAGCTGGTGATCGCCGGCGACTTCCTGGAAGTCCCGCAGACTCTGCCAGCGGTGGGGCTCGCGGCGCCGGCAGACCACCTGGGCAGCACCGAGGAGGAGTCGCTGCGGCGGGTGAAGGTGATCATGGGCCAGAGTCCGGAGATCGCCACCGGGCACCCCGAGGTCTTCGCCGCCCTGCGCCGCTTCATGGTGGAGGGCAACTCGGTGACGATCATCGCCGGGAACCACGACATCGACCTGCTGTGGGGCGAGGTCTGGGCAGCGGTCTTCGACGCGATCTACCCGCCCGGCGCGGCGGGCGACCTGCGGCTCTACGAGTTCTGCTACAGCGTGGGCGCGGGGCCGCACGGCCGCGTGTACATCGAGCACGGCCAGGAGCACGATAAGGCGAACCGCTTCGGCGACCGCATGAGCATGCCCTTCGCCCTCGACGCGATGGGCGTGCGCCGGATCAAGCGCTGCTGGGGCACGCTCTTTGTCGAGAAGGTGTACAACGAGCTTGAGCGCGACCGCTGGTTCATCGACAATGTCAAGCCCATCGCCAAGGTGGTGAGCCTGGGCCTGCGCAACGACTTCCGCTTCACGGCAACGGCCCTGGGCCTGGTCGCGACCTTCCTGATCACCAGCGGCCTGCCGCCGATCTTCGGCGCGGGCGCGGGCGTGCTGGGGGCCGCCGCAGACGCGGAGCCGCCTACGGCCGAGGGCGTAGCCTCGGCGCTGGCTGACGCGGCCCTGCGGGCGCAGATCGAGGCGCAGCTGAGCGACCCGGCCTTCCGCGCGGAGTTCGAGCAGGCAATCGGCGGGGCCGACCAGGCGACTCTGGGCGCGGCCCTCGGCGGCGCGGCGACGCCGATCAGCCTGGACGACGCGGTCGGAGCGGGCGTGGTGCTGGGCGGCTCCGGTGCCGAGGCCGAGGATGCGTACCGCCAGGCGGCCCGCGCCGTGCTGGAGAGCGACCAGGCCGTGAGCACGGTGATCATGGGCCACACCCACGGCCCGATCGACGGCTACACCAGCCCGATCGACCTGCCCGACAGCCGGGCGGGCTACTACTTCAACAGCGGCACCTGGACCCGCCACCTGAAGGAGCAGGAGCGCGACTACAGCTGGGATGAGGTCGCCGACCTGGCCAACTATACCACATCGAACACCTACATTAAGCTGGAGCCGCAGGCCGACGGGTCGTATAAGCCGACGCTGGTTAACTGGATAGCGTGAGCGTAAGGGCGCAGCAGGCGACTGCTCTCCGTCGCAGTGCGACTGCTCTCCGTCGCCTGCTGCGCCCCTTCAAGGGGAGATCTATCATGCGATATCGAAGGCTCGGGGATGCGGGGATAAAGGTGAGCGCCGTCGCGCTTGGCGGCTGGATCAACTTCGGCGAGGGCAAGACGCCGACCGACGCGGCGCGCGCGGTGGTGACCCGCGCCTATGAACAAGGGGTCAACTTCTTCGACCTGGCCGATATCTACGGCAAGGGCGCGGCCGAGGAGCAGATGGGCGCGGTGCTACGGAACTTCCCACGGCACTCTCTGGTCATATCAAGCAAGGTCTTCTGGCCGATGAGCGACGACGTGAACGACCGCGGCCTGTCGCGCAAGCACATCTTTGAGAGCATTGATAAGAGCCTGAGCCGCCTGGGCACCCACTACCTGGACATCTACTTCTGCCACCGGCCAGACCCGGAGACGCCGGTGGAGGAGACGGCGCGGGCGATGGACGACCTGATCCATAGGGGGAAGGTGCTCTACTGGGGCACATCTGAGTGGAGCGGGGCGCAGATCGCGGAGGCCCACGACGTCTGCGAGCGCTACGGGCTGCACAAGCCGAAGGCCGAGCAGCCGCAGTACTCGATGCTGTGCCGCGAGCGGGTGGAGGGCGAGATCATCCCAGCCGCGCAGCCGCGCGGGGTCGGCCTCGTCGTCTGGTCGCCGCTGGCCCAGGGCATGCTCAGCGGGAAGTACGACAGCGGCGTGCCGGAGGACTCGCGCTTCAGCCGGGAGGCGTGGGCGCGCGATCGGTTTCTGAGCGATACGAACACGGCGAAGGTGCGCGCGCTCAAGCCGATCGCCGACGACCTGGGCATCACCCGCTCGCAGCTGGCCCTGGCCTGGGCGCTGCGCAGCGCGGCAGTGAGCAGCGTGATCGTGGGGGCGACCCGGAGCGCCCAGATCGACGAGAACGTCAGCGCGGCCGAGATCGACCTGAGCCCCGAGGCGGTCACGAAGATCGAGCGGGTGTTGGCGTAACGCCGCGTAGGGGCGCAGCAGCAGAGGCCGCGCGGCCTCTGCTGCTGCGCCCCTACGCTATGCGCCGCGCGCCGCGCTGATCGCGGCGCGGAGGTTGCGCTCGGGCGCGGGGATGGGCGTCACGCAGCCGGCGGCGACGATATAGCCGAGGCCGCCGGTCTGGGCGATGCCATCGGCCACCTGCGCGCGCACCTCGTCGGCCGAGCCGCTGAGCAGGGCGCCCCACTGGGCGATCCCGCCGGCCACCGCGCCGCGCACCAGCGACTGGCCCTCGCGCAGCGACGGCCCCGCCCGCCGGTCGTCCCAGTTGACAACCTGGACTGGGTAGTCGGCAACCAGGCCGAACATCAGGTCGTCGCCGTGGACGTGCAGCACATTGAGCCAGCCGGGGCCGGCCGCGTCGAGCAGGGCCAGGTCGGAGGGGCGGCCCCAGCGCAGGTACTCCTCCTCGGACATGCTGCGGTAGGATGCGTCGGCGGTCGAGAAGAAGACCCCAGCCGCGCCGGCGGCGATGACGGCGGCGACGAAGCCGCGCCAGGTCTCGATGATCGTGTCGAAGCCGCGCTTGAAGGCGTCGGGGTGACGCCGCCGCCAGATCGTGGCCTGGTCGCCGGCCAGGCAGGCGGCCACCGTGAGCGGGTTAAAGATCGTCTGAAGCACCGGGGTGTCGGCGGCCCCGGCGACGACCAGGTCGACGCAGCGCAGCTGGCGGGCCAGGGCGCCGGCGTAGATCGACAGGGGGCGCATGGCCTCCCACTGCTCCAGCGAGCGGATCGGGCGCGGCCCCTTGACCAGATCGCCCTCGGGGTTGCCCTCGTAGACCCCGGTCAGCCCGGCGTCCTCGGCGACAAAGACCTGCGAGGGCGTCAGCTTAATGAAGTCGAAGTCGAAGCGGCGCTGGAAGTCGAGGGTGGCGCGGGCCAGATCCTCGGCGGAGTGATCCTCGACCGGCCAGTGGCGCCAGAGGGCCACGGGGGGATGCGGCGTCGGCTTGCGGGCGATAGTGGCGAGCAGCAGGTCGCGCTTGCTGAGCATGGGGTTCCTCCGGGTATCTCGATAGTATACTTCAAGCCTCGGCGCACACGCCCTCACCCGCAGGCGCTCATGGCCAGGAGCAGGAGGGCCTGCATGCCCCGGCCAAGGTTCTCGGGGATGATAAACTCATCGCGGCGGTGGGCGTTGCCGCCATCGGTGATGCCCACGCAGATGGCGGGGATGCCCTGGCTGAGCGGGATGTTGGCGTCGGTGCTGCTCTGCTGGAAGCTGATCGTCGCCCCGGCCAACTGGTAGGCGCCTACGGCGGCCTGCACCAGCGGGTGATCGCGCGGGATAGAGCCCGAGGGCCGGTCACCCACGGTGGCGACGCCGATCTGCACGTCGGCGTGCTCGGCAGCGGCGGCGCCCACGAGGCGATCGACCTGGGCCACCAGGTCGGCGAGGGCGGGCGCGCTGACCGAGCGCATGTCGAGGAGCAGGCTGGCATGCTGGGCGATCGTGTTCACCGAGGTGCCGCCCTCGATCACACCGATATTGTAGGAGGTGCGCGGGCTGCGCGGCACGCTCAGCTCGGAGATGCGGGCGGCCAGGCGGACCAGGGCGTGGATAGCGCTCGGGTTGCCGTAGTTGCCCCAGGAGTGGCCGCCGGGGGCGCCGGCCGAGATCCGGTAGCGGCGCACGCCGATCGCCTGGTGGTGCAGGGTGCCGAAGTCGCAGCCCTCGAGCACGATCACCGCGCCCAGCGCGCCGCGCAGCCGGTCGACCGCCGCGCGCATGCCGCGCAGGTCGCCCAGGCCCTCCTCGCCCACGTTGGCCACAAACCAGACGTCGCCCCGGTTCGGCAGGCCGTGCCTCTGGAAGGCGGCGGCCAGGTGCAGCAGGCCGGCCACCCCGGTGCTGTTGTCGCCCAGGCCGGGGCCGTAGACCCGCTGGCCCTCGCGGCGCAGGCTCAGGTCGGTCTCGATCGGGAAGACCGTGTCGAGGTGGGCGGAGACGAGCAGGCCGGGCTGGCCGGGGCGACCGGGGCGGCGGCCGTAGACATTCCCGATCGCGTCGTGCTCAACATCCCGCAGGCCCAGGCCGCGCATGCGCTCGCAGACGAGCTCGCCGCGGCGGCGCTCATCGAAGGTGGGGGCGGGCACCTGCTGCACCGCGATGGCCGTCTCCAGGATGGGCTGGGGGTCGGCCAGGTCGGCGAAGGCCCGGAGGAGCGCGGGGTGGGCGCGCCAGCGCTGGATGTCCATAGCAGCCCCTTTTGTCACGTCGATCCTGAGCGACCGCTGGCCGACCGCGATATGCCAATGCCAGCGACCAGGCGCTTGCCCGCAGTACATGCTCGGGCGACTGATTATGTCCGATCATCACCCGCGTGTCAATTTGCCACGGCATGTGACTCGTGGCATACTGACGCAGCAAATGCTTATATTCCCCGCCGGCGGGGAGGCTCGGAGGGGCGACGCCCCTCCGAAAGAAAAGAAAAGGGGTTTTCGGGGGCCTGCGGCACCCAAACCCCCGCCAGGAATGGCTCTACCCTAAAGGAGCGGGCTATGTCGCTGCTGCCGACAACCTCGATCGCCACAATCGCCGGACACGATGGGCAGACAGTGTCGCTGTCGGGCTGGATCTATAACAAGACCGAGCGGGGCAAGCTGATCTTCCTGATACTGCGCGATGGCAGCGCCAGCATCCAGTGCGTGGTGTCGAAGAAGAGCGTGAGCGAGGAGGTCTTCGCGCACGCCCAGCAGCTGACCCAGGAGTCGTCCTGCCGGATCACCGGCGCGGTGCGGGCCGACGCCCGGGCGCCGAGCGGCTACGAGCTGGATGTGCAGGACGTGCAGATCGTCAGCATCGCCCAGGACTACCCGATCACGCCGAAGGAGCACGGCGTCGAGTTCCTGATGGAGCACCGGCACCTGTGGGTGCGCTCGGCCAAGCAGCACGCCCTGCTGCGCATCCGCGCCGAGGTGATCGCGGCGGCCCAGGAGTGGCTGAACGCGCAGGGCTTCATCCGCTTCGACTCGCCCATCCTGACGGCGACGGCGGCCGAGGGCACGACGAACCTCTTCGGCACCGACTACTTCGACCTGGGGCGGGCCTACCTGGCGCAGACCGGCCAGCTCTACGTCGAGTCGGGCATGATGAGCTTCGGCAAGGTCTACTGTTTCGGCCCGACCTTCCGCGCCGAGAAGAGCAAGACCCGCCGGCACCTGACGGAGTTCTGGATGATCGAGCCGGAGGTAGCCTTCGCCGACCACGCCGAGAACATGGTGCTGCAGGAGGAGTTCGTCAGCGCGATCGTGCTGCGCGTGCTGGAGCGGCGCGGCGATGACCTGAGGACTCTGGAGCGCGACACGGCGCCGCTGGAGCGGGTGCTGGTGCCATTCCCGCGCATCAGCTACGACGAGGCGGTGGCCCTGGTGAACGCCAAGCACGCCGAGGTCGAGGGGTGTACGCCCATGGCGTGGGGCGAGGACTTCGGCGCGCCGCACGAGACGCTGATCGCCCAACAGTTCGACCGGCCGGTGTTCGTGGAGCGCTACCCGAGCGCGATCAAGGCCTTCTACATGGAACCAGACCCGCAGCGCCCGGAGGTGGCGCTCTGCGCCGACCTGCTGGCCTCCGAGGGCTACGGCGAGATCATCGGCGGCTCGCAGCGCATCCACGACGCGGCGCTGCTGGAGGCGCGCATCCGCGCGCACGGCCTGAACGTGGACGACTACCGCTGGTATCTCGACCTACGCCGCTACGGGTCGGTGCCGCACAGCGGGTTCGGCATGGGCATCGAGCGGGCGGTGGCCTGGATCTCCGGCACCCGCCACATCCGCGAGACCATCCCCTTCCCCCGGCAGCTGTACCGGATCTACCCGTAGGGTAGTGGGGGTTTGGGGCGCAGCCCCATGCGCATCAAGTTACGCCTTGGAGCGGGGGCTTGGGGGCCGCAGGCCCCCGGAATTTCTTGTTATTTTGGCAACAATGGCCAGCTTTGCTGGCCATTGTTGCCAAAGCAACGCGGGTTTTTAGGGCGGCAGCCCTAACGTTGATGCGTATGGGGCGCAGCCCCACTTAGTACACGCTATAGAGGAACGCCGCCGGGCTCGGCGGGAAGAGCGTCTCGACCAGCAGGCGCTCGACCCCGCCGGCGATCACATCGGGGTAGGCGTGGCCCAGCTCATCGAGGCTGCGCCAGCCAAAGAGCAGCGGGGCGAGCAGCGGCGGCGGCAGGCGCAGGTCGCTCGGCCCGCCGGGCGCGACCGGCTCCACGGCGGCCAGGCGGCCGCCCCTGAAGCGCAGGGTGATCGCGCTGCGGTACAGGCCGATCCGCAGGTCGCGGCTGAGCCCGGCGAACGGCCCGCCGGCCAACCGCGCCTCCAGGGCGGGGGCCAGCTTGCGCAGCAGCGCTGGCGGGTCGGGCAGGCGCACCTGCCAGGCGTAGGCGCGCCATGTGCTCGCGCCGTGCCGGACGGCCAGCTCGTTGAGGATATGGCCGGACGGCAGGTTGAGCCGCAGGTAGGGCTTGCCGCGGTTGCAGGCCAGATCCAACAGCCAGCGCAGCGCCGCCTCGGCGGCGGCGGCGCTCAGCAGCGAGGACTCCCCGCAGATCAGGCCATCGCCGAATCCGGCCGGCATCACCCGCAGGTAGCCGGCGAGGTCGCCGCCCGGCGCGTAGATCAGCCAGGGCTCGCCCGCCGTCTCGATCATCAGCCCCGGGCCGAGCAGAAAGCGCCAGGTCGCCGCGTCGCGCACCGTGCTAACCGCCAGCGGCGCGGCTGCGGCGTCGTACAGGCGCATCAGATCGGGGAGATCGGCGTCCGTCGCGCGGCGAAAGACATAGGCCGGGGCGGCGTCGGCAGCGGCGGGGAGGCCGTACAGCTCAACCCGGCACCAGGCCTCCAGGGGCATGGCGTACTCGTAGCCGAACTGGCGGTAGAAGTAGGGGATGCCCTGGATATGGCTGAGGTCGTAGCCGCCCGCGCTCAGCAGCGCGGCGAAGCGCGTGTTGAGGGCGCGGATCAGCCCGCGCCCGCGGAAGCCCTCGGCGGTGCCGACGATCGCCATCTCGCCGGCCCGCAGGGTGACACCCGCGTAGCGCAGCGTCCAGGGGATAAGACAGAGTCCGGCGACGATCCGCTGCGCCGCATCCTCCACATAGAGCCAGTGCTCAGGCTGGCTGGCGGAGGGGTGGCCGCGCAGCAGGGCGAGGGACATTGGCACCAGGGATGGCCCGTGAATCTCGCCGTGAAATGCGGCCAGCCGATCCGCGTCGGCGTCATCGCGGAGGGAGCGTAGCGTGAGCCCGTCGCCGAGCGGCTGGGGGCGGCTGGTGGGGTGCATAGATTACACTTTCTTTATAAAACCGGCGCATCAGCGCGCGAAAGCGGTGGATTGCTGATTATAGTGCGCGGATCTCAGATGACGTTCTCGTTATCCATGCTCCACGTCACTTGACAACACATCGAACTTGAATGATTCTTTAATTATACAGCAGCATAGTATTCAGTAAACTCGTCGTATGCACCATAGAAAGGGCGACTGCGCCGTCATTGGTGCTGCGCCCCTGACCTGCTTTTTGTTGGGTTGGGGCGGCTTCGCCGCACTCACACCACCACCGGGAGATATAGAAGCGAGCGAACAAAAGCGCAGACAGCCGAGCAACACGAGCATCGCACCGCACCCTCTCTCACCCCACCCAGCGGCGACATCTCGAGCGTATGCCAGGTGCGACACATCTTGCGTGTCGCAATCAGCACTCCCAACGCATCGTCACCACACGCATCTGGTCAGAAAGAGGGGGCCTACCATGCTTCACAATAGAAGCAAGCGAACACGTCATGCGCTCAGCGCGATTATACTCCTGAGCCTCGCGCTTATGGGTGCCCCGAGCACCTCGGCGCAGGGCGGGGGGGCGCGCCCTAGCCGCACCGCCCCCAGCGACCTCAGCGACCTGAGCCTCCCCGATCCGGCGAGCGTAGCCGGCAAGCTAAGCAAGCAGCTGAGCACGGCCAGCGGTCGCGTGGCAGTGGTGGTGCGCCTCAGCCGATCGCCGGCGTCTCTGGCGGTAGACTCGCAGGTTCAAACCTCAGCGATCAGCGCTGAGCAGGATGCGATCATCGCCAGCGTCAGCCAGATCGACAGCAGCGCCAGGGTGCTGGGCCGGGTGAAGATCCTGCTCAACGCCGTTATGTTTGAGATCGACGCGGCGAAGCTAGGGAGCCTCGCCGCAGATGTGCGGGTTGTGGCGATCACCCCGGTGGTCAACTTCCAGCTCGACCTGGGCGCGGCCGTGCCCTACATCGGGGCCACGCCTGCCGCGCAGGGGGCGGCGCATGGCGGCGCGGGCGTCCGCGTGGCCGTCCTCGACTCGGGCATCGACTACACCCACGCCGAGTTCGGCGGGGCGGGCACCGCCGCCGCCTATACGGCCGCCTACGGCACCAGCACAACCGACCCGCGCAACACGACCCGCGATGGCCTCTTCCCGACCAGCAAGGTCGTCGGGGGCTACGACTTTGTCGGCGAGGCGTGGCCGAACGGCCCCCTGGCCCCCGATGACGACCCGATCGACTGCAGCCCCACGGCGGCGACCGACGGCTGCGACGGCGGCCACGGGACCCACGTCGCCGACATCATCGCCGGCGCCAAAGGCGTCGCCCCGGACGCCTCGCTCTACGCCGTCAAGGTCTGCTCGGCCGTGGCATCCTCGTGCAGCGGCGTGGCCCTGCTTGAAGGCATGGACTTCGCCGCCGACCCGAACGGCGACGGCAACACCGACGACCATGTCGATATTGTCAATATGTCGCTCGGATCGGCATATGGATACAGCTTCTTCGATGAGCTCTCGACCGCCGTGGAGCATGCCAGCGACCTGGGCATCCTGACGGTCGCCTCGGCCGGCAACAGCGCCGACCGGCCCTACATCGTGGGCACGCCCGCGTCTGCGCCCTCCGCCCTCGCCGTGGCCCAGACTCAGGTGCCCAGCGCAAAGGCCTACCCGCTGGTGATCAATAGCCCGCCCAGCATCGCCGGCGCGCTTACGAGCACCGCCACAGTGGACTGGGCGCCGATCGGGGCCGGGTTCACCGGCGACGTGGCCTATGTGGGCACGGCGTGCCCCGGCGAAGCCCTGCTCGCCAACCCGGCCGGCAAGGTCGCCCTGATCGACCGCGGCGGCTGCTCGGTGAGCCTCAAGACTGACAGCGCGGCGGCGGCGGGCGCGGTCGGCGTGCTGATCGGACTAACAGCGCCCGGCGACCCCTTCGCGTTCAGCTTCGGCGGCGGCACGCACGTCGCGCCAACCCTGGTGATCACCCAGGCTGACGCGAACATGATCAAGAAGAGCCCCTCCGCCCCGGTGAACGTCACCGTCTCTGACGCGACGGCGATCGCGCTGGTCGGCAGTGTCGTCAGCTCCTCGTCGCGCGGCCCGACGATCGGCACATCATTCAGGCACGAAGATGAGGCGACCCAGTTCGGCCAGCTGATCAAGCCCGAGATCGGGGCCCCGGGCGCCGTCGTCTCGGCCGAGGCCGGCACCGGCACCGGCGCCACCGCATTCGGCGGAACCTCGGGGGCCGCCCCGATGGTCTCGGGCGCGGCGGCCCTGATGATCGCCAGCCAGCCGCGCCTCGCGCCGCGCGAGGTCAAGGCGCGGCTGATGAACACCGCCGAGACCACGGTCTACACCAACCCGGCAACCCAGCCCGGCGTCCTCGCGCCGATCACCCGGATTGGAAATGGCGAGGTGCGAGTCGACCGGGCCCTTGCCGCCGGCGCCGCAGCCTTCGAGCTGAATGGGGCGGGGGCCAGCCTCTCGTTTGGACTCGTCAATGTGAGCCGCGCCACCATGTCAGTCCGCCGCACGGTCGCGGTGAAGAACTACACCGACCGGTCGATCACCTACAGCATCGACAGCAGCTTCCGCTACCTCGATGATCAGACCAACGGCGCGGTGACGATCAAGCCCTCACGCCGGCGCATCACCGTGCCGGCCCACCGCTCGCGCTACTTCCAGGTGAGTGCCCAGATCGACGGCACCAAGCTGCGCCCCTGGACGATGAACTCCGGATCGGCCGGCGGCGACCCGGCGGCGCTCAACCTGCTTGAGTACGATGGCTATATCACCCTCACCGACGTCAGGGACGCCGACAACAACCTGCACATGGCCTGGCACGTGCTGCCGAGGCTCTCGCCAAATGTGCATGTCACTCAGCCGCAGCACGGCGATGATGACGGCGACGAGGATGACAGCGAAGGTGTGAGCAGTCTAGACAGCCTAAGCCGATCGGGCCGATCAGATGACTCGGACGAGAGCGATCATTCCGGCCGCCAGCGCAACACGTTCGCCCTCAGCAACCAGGGGGTGGGCGCGGGCAGCTACACCGCGCTGTCGCTGATCGGCGAGAACCCGACCCAGCTCAAGCCAGGCGGGCAGGGCAGCCAGAGCCCAAATATCACGGCGCGCTACCTCGGCGTGGTGACCTTCCCTGTGCCGACGACCTTCTGCTCATCGGGCGTGCTGGCCCAGTTTGGCGTGCAGACATGGCAGCAGGTGACGCACGCGAACTACCCGCTTGAGATCGATATCTATCTGGACACAAACCGCGACGGCAGGCCCGACTATCTCGCCTACACCTCCGAGCTGAGCGGCACCACGGCATTCGCCGCCGATGGGCGCAATGTCGTGTACGCCGGCCCGGTCGCCGGGCCGCAGAAGGCGATCTTCTTCACCCAGCACGGCACCAATAGCGGCGCGTTCATCCTCACGGCCTGCGGCGAGCAGATAGGCATCAGCAGCGCCGACGCCGGCAAGCTGGTGAATGTGGACGCCTACACATTCGACAACTACTTCACCGGCGACCCCACCAGCCACATCGCCGCCACCATGGGCGTGCTCAGCGAGCGCTACGGGGTAGCCGACCTGGCGCAGACCAAGCTCTTCACAACGCTGCCCATGTCGGCGGGGAGCATATCGAGCTACAGATTGTACGATGCGGGCGCGGCTGGCGCGAGCCCGACCGAGAGCGGCCTGCTGCTGCTCAATGTCGCGGGTGGCGACACCGAGTCCCTGGTGATTCGGGCAAATACGCATCCATCCCACCATTAGATATCGTCCGCCCCTAAGCCACCAAGGCCCCTGCCTCCACTCTATGGAGGCAGGGGCTTTTATGTGATGTGACAATGCCGCAATACCACAGAAGTAACGCTGTCGCCTGGACATCCACCACCCTGTCACCCCGAGCGCAGCGAGGGGTCTTCCCATAACGGTAGCTCGAAGATTCCTCGCTGCGCTCAGCATGACCGAAACACCCATAGCGTGATTTTTGTGGTATTGCGAAGTGACAGTTTATTCATTAGTTGGCGGGCCAGATCCCACCAGAAAGCCATGAAATAGAGGGCTATGTCCTTTAGCGCCGAAAATGACAGCTTGACAATCTTCGGCACATCCGTCATCTTGAATGTATCAGCTATAGAAACTAGTATGATACCCTGTTGTGAACCCTACAGGTCAGAGCTGCGTCTCTATGCCGCACCTCCGGTCTGCTTCTCCCCATACGCTGTTCGCGACGCGGGGCACAATCGGTGTGAGAAGTAGGAGAGTTGTAGCGCGTAGAAACACCGATCACAAACCCGCGCCAGTCGCCCCTCACCCACATCAACCACGCGATCATGCGCCGCCTGAGGCATGCTGCCAGGAAAAAGACACCACGCTCGCTATCCTCGGTTTCTTATTCGCCGGTACCCCGCAGACCCAGGCCCAGGGTGGCC
The DNA here is from genome assembly GCA_037140315.1 of Chloroflexales bacterium. Taxonomy (GTDB): domain Bacteria; phylum Chloroflexota; class Chloroflexia; order Chloroflexales; family Chloroflexaceae; genus Oscillochloris. Next base: position 4,093 of record JBAXES010000026.1, on the reverse strand, counting down.
GACCAGCCAGCGCCTTTACCGCCACCCCGCTCGACGCCAGCGCCTTTGAGGGGACGATCGAGTCGACGATCGCCAAGTCGGACTTCGCCAACGCTGACCAGGTCAGCCTAGTGATCAAGATCACCGACGCGCCGCTAGCCACCTACGACGGCAGCATCCCCGGCCTCGCCACCACCAGCCCTGCGGTGACGGGCGTGGCCCTCGATGTCACCTCGCCCGACAGCCTGGCCTACCTGGCCTACCTCAACGGCAAGATCGACCAGTTCGTGGCCAGCCTGCAGCGCGCCATCCCGGCCGCGAAGGTGACCAACCGCTTCGACGTGGTGCTGGGCGGCGTCGCTGTCGAGCTGCCGCGGCTGCTGGCCGACCGGCTGACCTCCGTCGCCGGCGTGCGCGACGTGCTCGCGGATCAGGCGGTGAAGATCGACACCTTCCGCAGCCCGGCCTTCATTGGCGCGACGACGGCCTGGAGCCGCGGCGGCGGCCAGGAGAAGGCCGGTGAGCATATCATCGTCGGCGTGATCGACACCGGCATCTGGCCGGAGAACGCCTCGTTCGCCGACCCCGACCCCTCGGGCCAGGCATTCCCGGCCCCGCGCCCGCGCGGCGACGGCACAGCCTGGCCCTGCGAGTTCAGCGGCGGCACGAACCCCGGCGCTGATCAGCTGCAACAACAGCTGATCAGCGCCCAGCGCTTCCTGAACACCTATGATGCAGTGGTCGGACTCAAGCCCTACGAGTACACATCGGCCCGCGATGATGGCGGCCACGGCAGCCACACCGCCAGCACTGCGGCCGGCAACGCCGGCGTGCCGGTGAGCCTGCTCGGCAACAACCTGGGCACGATCTCCGGCATCGCCCCGCGCGCCCATATTGTGATGTACAAGGCCCTCGGCGAGCAGGGCGGGTTCAGCAGCGACCTGGCCGCAGCGGTCCAGCAGTCAATCACCGATGGCATGGACGTGCTGAACTACTCGATCAGCGGCGGCGAGAACCCCTACGGCGACGTGGTCGAGCAGGCCTTCCTCGACGCCTACAACGCCGGGATCTTCGTGGCCGCCTCGGCCGGCAACAGCGGCCCCACCCCCGACAGCGTGGCCCACCGCAGCCCCTGGATCACCACCGTGGCCGCCAGCAACACCGACCGCTCCTTCCTGAGCACGGCCTCGCTGACCTCTAGCGACGGCAGCACGCTGACCATCACCGGCGCCTCGCTTACCAAGGGCATCAGCAGCCCAGCCAGCGTGGTGGTGAACAGCGCCGACCCGCTCTGCCTTAACCCGGCATCGGCTGGCAGCTTCAGCGGCAAGATCGTGGTCTGCCAGCGCGGCGTCAACGCGCGCGTCGCTAAGAGCGCCAACGTGGCCGCCGGCGGCGCGGTCGGTATGTTCCTGTTCAACACGGTGGCCCAGGGCACCAACACCGACATGCACAGCATCCCGACCATCCACTTCGAGGGCGGCGCGGGCAGCGCCGGCGCGCAGCTGACCGCCTTCCTGGCCGCGCACCCCGGCGTGACCGCCACATTCACCGACGGCGCCCCCGCCGCAGTGCAGGGCGACGTGATGGCCGGCTTCAGCTCGCGCGGCGGCAACGGCCAGACCCTGGGCGTCAGCAAGCCCGACATCACCGGCCCCGGCGTGAACATCCTGGCCGCCTACACCGCCAACGAGTACGGCGTGAGCACCCCGATCTACAACTTCCTCAGCGGCACCTCGATGTCCAGCCCGCACCTGGCCAGCTCGGGCGCCCTGATCAAGTGGCTCCACCCGAACTGGACCCCCGGCCAGATCAAGTCGGCCCTGATGACCACCGCCACCGTGGCCAATCTGGTCAAGGAGGACGGCGTCAGCCCCACCAACGCCTACGACACGGGCAGCGGGCGGGTTGACCTGGCCAAGGCCTGGAACCCGGGCATCACCTTCGACGAGACCGGCGCGAACTACCTGGCCCTCCAGGATCACCTCTGGGACACGAACTACCCCAGCCTGTTCGTCCCGGCCCTGGCCGGCCAGATCACCGTGAGGCGCACGGCGAAGGATGTGCTGGGCGAGGACACCGAGTGGCGGCTGAGCGTGGAGAAGCCGGCCGGCCAGCTGAATGACTTCAGCGTGAGCGTGCCCAGCTCCTTCAGGGTGCGCAAGAACCGCAGCGCCAGCTTCAGCATCACGGTTGACGGGCGCGACGTGCCCCTGGGCCAGAGCCGCTTCGCGACGATCATCTTCAGGGGCGAGCATGGCCGCTCGCTGCGCTTCCCGGTCACCTTCATCCGCAAGCAGGCCCCGATCACCATCGCCACCGCCTGCGCCCCGGCCAGCATCCCGCTGCGCAGCAGCACCAGCTGCACCGTCACCGTGGCCAACACCACCTTCAGCGACGCCAGCGTGGCGGTGAGCGACCAGCTGCCCTCGGCGCTGCGCCTGAACCGCAGCAGCGTGGCCGGCGGCGTCGCCAGCGGCAACCGCGTGACCTTCAACGGCACGCTGAAGGGCGCTGCGCCGGCCAGCCCCTCGCTGGCCAACGTGCACCTGGGATCTCCGGCGGGCTACCTGCCGCTGATCGACTTCGGCATCGCCCCGATCGCCGCCGTGGGCGATGAGACGATCAGCAACTTCAGTGTCCCGGCCTTCACCTTCGGCGGCCAGACCTACACCCGCCTCGGCGTGGTCAGCGACGGCTACCTGGTAGTCGGCGGCGGCACCGGTGCCGATGTGAACTACATCAACCAGCACCTGCCCGACAGCACCCCGCCGAACAATGTGCTGGCACCCTTCTGGACTGACTTCAACCCCAGCGCCGGCGGCGCTATCCGGATTGGCACGCTCACCGATGGCACAAATACATGGCTCGTGGTCGACTACGCGGCGGTAAAGGAGTACAGCACGATCAGAACCAACTCGTTCGAGGTCTGGATCGGCATCAACGGCACCGAGGACATCTCCTACACCTACGGCCCGCTCCAGGGTAACGGCGACGGCGGCTTCCTGACCGTCGGCGTCGAGAACAGCTTCGGCAACCGCGGCCAGAACTACTATGTCGACGGCACTGGCACCATGCCGACCAGCGCGACCGAGCTGGTCGTCACCTCCACCCCCGGCGCGCCGGGCGAGAGCCACACGATCTCGTTCAGCGCCGAGGGCCGCCGGGTCGGGCCGTTCGTCAACTACCCCGAGCTGACGAGCCCGAGCATCTTCGGCACGAGCATCGGCCGGTTCGCCGGCAGTGTGACGCCATAGCCGACAAGGGTTCGCCCTTCCACAACACAAAGGGGCGGGTGTGGGCAATGCCCACACCCGCCCCTTTGTGTTGTGCTACCGGCTGCCCTTGGCCTCGCAGAGGAAGGCCGGCTGGCCCTCGGCGCTATGGTAGGCGTAGATCTGGCCGGCGGCGCGCAGCACGATCAGCGTGCCATCGACGCCGACCTACGGGTACGCGCGGCCCGGCTGCGGGCAGCCCAGGCTGCGATCCGGCCAGACGACGCCGTCCACCTGCAGCACCTCGATTATGTCTGCGCCGGTCTTCAGGCGGCCAGCCAGGTTCGCCTTGGCCGCATCGACAAGCCCCTGGACGAGGGCGGGGAAGGGCTCCGTGAGGCGGTAGCTCCCCGCCGGCGGGGTCGGGACCGCCGGGTCGGCGGCGACGGGCGCGGCCAGCGGCGTAAGGTCGGCGGGCTGCGCGCGGGTCGGATCGGGCATACGCGTCTCCTCCTGCGCCGCGCCGGGAGCGGACTGGCCGCAGCCCGCGAGGCCGCCGATAGCCAGGGCGCACAGCAGCGGCAGAATCCCCCATTGTCGTGCCATCTGTCTCCTTAACCCTTACACACAAAGAATCGCCCGCGCTCAGCGGCCCGGTAGTCGTAGCTGCGCGCGCCGGCGAGCAGGACCACGTGATAGCCGGGGGTGATCACCTGGAGGTAGACCACGCCTGGCTGCGGGCAACCCAGCGCGCCGTCCGGCCACTCGACGGCCTGGCCCACCTGCACAACGATCGACGCGGCGGGCACGCCGCTGAGCTGCGCGGCGTCGGCCAGGATCTTATCCAACAGATCGGTCGGCACCTCGCCGACAACGCCCGCCGCGACAGGCGCGGACTC
>JBAXES010000025.1:0-16530 GCA_037140315.1 Chloroflexales bacterium | reverse complement strand
GCGGGGTGATGTACACCCACGCCCTGGCCGATGTGCTGCCCGAGTACTGGGAGCGCAAGCCGCCCTTCGAGCGGCCCGTCACCGAGCAGGGCTACTGGATGCTCTCGCCCGACAGCGTCGTCCGGATCATGCATAAGAGCGAGCACTACAAGCAGGAGCCCGCCGAGGCCTACACGGTTCTGCGGGCGCTCTTCGACCCGTGGCTGGCCGAGCAGGCGGCCGCCGCCGGCACCCTCGTGATCACCAAGACGACGGTCACGCACGTCCTGCAGGATGCGAAGGGGCGCGTGATCGGGGTCAGGACCGACCGTCCGGACGGCGAGGTCTTCGCGCCGATCGTGATCATCGCCGAGGGCGTCAACAACCTGCTGACGCAGAAGCTCGGCCTGATCAAGAACGACCTCCCGCCGCGCTTCGTGGCCCTGGCGGTGAAGGAGTACATCAGCCTGCCGCCCAAGGACATCCAGGCCCGCTTCGGGCTCAGCGGCCCGAGCGAGGGGACGGCGATCGATATCTTTGGCGATGCCACCCTGGGCCTCCCCGGCACGGCCTTCCTCTACACCGACCGCGGCGGCATCTCGATCGGCGTCGGGCTGCTGCTCGAGGAGTTTGTCGCCCACAAGCTGCGGCCCTACGAGGTGCTGGCCCGCTTCAAGAACCACCCGGTCATCCAGCCCTACCTCGAAGGCGGGAAGCCGCTGGAGTATGGCGCCCACCTGATCCCCGAGACTGGCTATGACCGCATGCCCAAGCTGTCGGCAGCCGGCGTCATGGTCGTCGGCGATGCTGCGGGGATGGTCGACGCGGTGCACCGTGAGGGGACGAACCTGGCCATGACCGCCGGTAAGATGGCCGGCACGACGGCGATTGCGGCGCACCGGGAAGGCAACTTCTCGGCCGCGTTCCTCAAGCAGTACCGCAAGAGTCTGGAGGCGAGCTTCGTCCTCAAGGATATGAAGCAGTACCGCCGGATGACCGACTTTCTCGACAGCTCGCCGCACTTTCTGGGGACGTACGCCAATTTCCTGAACGACGCCGCGCTGCGCTACTTTACGGCCCACGGGATGCCGAAGCGCGATATGGAGAAACAGATCGTCGGGCTGCTGCAGGAGCGCCGCTCCTTCTTCGGGATCGCCCAGGATATGCTCAAGCTGCTGCGCGCAATGAGAGGATAGTATGATGAACGACCGGAAGAACGACCGGAAGAATGACCGCAAACACCAGCCCTTGAGCCCCGAGCTTGTGGCCACCCTGCCGACTGTCAACGTCAATGACTTGGTCGTCGCGATCAAGTACTATGTGGACGAGGAGTTCGCCCACATCCAGGTGCGCGAGCACGCAGTCTGTGGCGCCTGTGGGGAGAAGCCCTGCCTGGCCTTCTGCCCGGTGCATGTCTTCACCCAGGACGCCGAGGGGAAGATCATGGTCGGCTACCAGGCCTGTGTGGAGTGCGGTAGCTGCCGCATCGGCTGCCCCCTCGCCAATATTGACTGGCAGCTTCCGCGCGGTGGCTATGGTGTCGCCTATAAGTTCGGCTGACGCGGTCGAAAAACATTCCTTTACTCCGGTTATCCGGATTGGCACGAAGGAGATTTCCAATGCACGAGACCGCAATTCTACAGATCGATCAGGCTGCACTGGCGATGGTGCAGGCGCTCGACACATATGGTGAGGAGCTGAAGCCGCTGCTCGATCCCGAGCACCTGGAGACGCTGCAGGCCCAGATCGTCAACCTGCGGCGCGTGCTGCTCGGCCTCGAGATGGGGATCCTGTACCAGGACTGGCAGGTGCCCGAGGAGCTGCTGCAGCAGGCCAGCCGAGAGCTGATCCCGATCGACAAGGCCGCCACGCGCATCAGGGACGCGGTCAGCCGGGACTCGCAGGAGTAGGGCGACCCTTTCCCGCGTGCGGGAGAGGGGTTGGGGGTGAGGGTTGTCCGGCGGTAAACTGTCAAGCTGGATTGAACCATGCTAAGGAGGTCGTTCACGGGGAGGGCGAAGCCCCCCCGTGAACGACCTCCTTAGGCGTCTACCAGCTGCTGGATGGTGGCCACCAGCCGCTTTAGGCTGACGGGCTTGGTCAGGTACTCGCTCGCGCCGGCCGCCAGGCAGCGCTCGCGGTCGCCGGGCATGGCCAGGGCAGTCAGCGCGATGATCGGGGTGCCCGCATAGCCGGGCATAGCGCGCAGCCGCCGGGTCGCCTCCAGCCCGTCCATCTCGGGCATCTGGATGTCCATCAGGATGATATCTGGCCGCACATCCCCGATCATGTCGAGCACCTCGCGGCCATTGCGCGCGACCAGCACATGGTAGCCGCAGTCCTGCAGATAGTCGCCGGTAGCGATGATGTTGACCTCGTTATCCTCAGCCAGCAGGACGCGCACATTGGTGGAGACCGCGGTCTGCGCAGCGATGATCCTCGCGGCGCTCGTGCGCTCCGGCCCAGATACAAGCACCCTCAGCGCCTGCCGGAGTATCTCGCGCGAGATCGGCTTGACCAGATACTCCACCGCGCCGGCCGCCAGACCGCGCGCGCGCTCGTCTACCACCGAGATGATGATCACCGGGATCGTTCGCAGGTGCGGATCGGCTTTGAGATCAGCTAGCACCTGCCAGCCCGACTGATTCGGCATCTGCAGGTCGAGGAAGATCGCGTCGGGGAGCAGGTCGGCCACCTGCGCCAGGGCATCCGCGCTGTGTGAGCAGATCACGGCGTGAATGTTCAGCTCCTCCAGGTAGCGCACGATCTGCTCACCCGCCGTCGCCGAATCCTCGATCACAACGGCCGAGCGCAGCATGCTGACCCCCACAATACCCACGGACGAAAGGTCGGACCTGACCTCGGCCTTCGCAGGCGGAGGGTAGGGCAGGGCGATCGTAAAGCGGCTCCCCTTGCCGGCGACGCTCTCCACGGAGATGCTGCCACCGTGCAGCTCCGCCAGGCGGCGCACGAGGGCCAGCCCCAGCCCGGTGCCCTCGTGCAGGCGGCTCAGGCTCGAGTCCAGCTGGACAAAGGGATGGAACAGCCGGGCCATGCCCTCTGGTGTTATGCCGATGCCGGTGTCCTCCACGGCGAAGTGGACGACGCCCGCCTCGGCGTCGGCGTTGACCGCGAGGCGAACCTGACCGCCCTTTTCGGTGAACTTGACCGCGTTGCTCAGCAGGTTCACCAGCATCTGCTTCAGGCGCTTGGGGTCGGCCTGCACGATGGCCAGCTGGTCGCTCAGCTGGACCCCCAGCCGGAGCTGCTTCTTGATCGCCTGCTCTTTGACGAACAGAAGGCTGGCCTCGCACACGTCGGCGATCGCCACGATCTCAGGCTGCAGCTCCATCAGGCCTGACTCGACCTTTGAGAGGTCGAGGATATCGTTGATCAGCACGAGCAGGTGGCGGCCGCTACTTTCGATATTGCGGATCGAGTCCTGCTGGCGCGCGTTGAGCGGGCCGCGGAACTGCTCCAGCAGGCCCTCGCTGAGCGCCAGGATGGCGTTGAGCGGCGTGCGCAGCTCGTGGCTCATGTTGGCCAGAAACTCATCCTTGGTATGCACGGCCCGGGTCAGCTCGGTGTTTGCGCGGCTGAGGTCGGCGGTGCGCTCCTCGACCCGGCGGGCCAGCGAGTTGCGCTCTTCGGTCAGCGCATCCTGCGCGTGTATGCGCTCGGTGATGTCGCTAAAGAAGCCGACCAGGAACTCCTGTCCGTCCAGGCGGGCCTCCGTGGCCTTAATGTCGGCGTAGAACACGCGCCCATCTTTGCGGCGGCAGGGGATGCCGGAGACCTGCACCTTCTCAGCGCGGGCCAGCGCCTCAAACTCGGCGACCACCTGGGGCAGCGCCTCGCTCGGGTGCAGGTCGCGCATGGTGAGCCGCAGAAACTCGTCGTGCGGGTAGCCGAACAGAGCGCATATGGCCTGGTTGGCGTACTGAAGCGACTGATCCGCCATACGCATACTGACGATGCCCTCGCTAGCCCCCTCAAAGATCACCCGATAGCGCGCCTCACTCTCTCTTAGGGCCGCCTCGGATTGCTGGCGCTCAAGCCACAGGCCCAGCGAGTGGGCGACACTGTCGATCATGGTCTGCTCTTCGGGGATAATGAAGGGGCTGTCGTCGCGATAGGAGACGGTCAGGCGCCCATAGGCCACACCGCCCGTCACAATATCCGCTGCCAGGGCGCGTTCCGGGGCCGTGCGGTCGGCGGAGGAGCAGTACCGCCGCCCATCGAGATCGACCAGCGCGACCGCCACATCCGGAAACTGCATCGCTGGGATCAGATACGCAACGATCTGCTGGCAGAGATCATCCAGCGGCGGGTTTTTCTCGATCAGGCTCTGGACCTGGCGCAGGCAGGTCAGCTCCTTGATCCGCTCCTGGAGATCGTGCTCCATCCGCTTGCGCGTGGTGATCTCGCGGATGATCGCCACGGCCTCATGCTCAGTGGTATTCGTGACGATGCGCGCCTCATAGGAGCGCAGATCGCCACCCATAGCGAGCTGATACTCAAAGGTCTGTAGCTCCTCGGTCGCAAACGCCCGCTGAACGGCATGCTGGAACGGGTCTGCGACGGCCGGCGGAAGCACAGCGGCGAGGTTCTGGTTAATAAAGATTGCGGGGGGCACATAGAGATCGGTGCCCTCTTTGGCCGAGTAATCAAGAATCACGCCCTCCGGCGTCAGCCGGAACATCATATCGGGCATCGCCTTGAGGAGCAGCTGGCTATGGCGCTCGCTGGCGCGGAGATTCTCCTCGGCTCGCTGGCGCTGCTCCTCCTGACTCATAAACTCGAGGGCAAAGGCGATATCGACGGCCATCTCGTCGAGCAGCTTGAGCTCGTCCTCGTCAAAAAAATCAGGCTCGGACGCATACAGGTTGAGCACGCCGAACAGCTCGCCGGCAACGATGAGCGGAAATGCGGCAGACGCGCGGTAGCCCAGGCGCAGGGCGGCGGCGCGCCACGGCCCCATGCGCGGGTCGTTGGCGATATCATTCACCACGATGTGCTTGCCGGCATATAGCGCGGTGGCGGTGGGGCCACGTGCGCTCTCGCTATTGTCGAGCGCAATGTGCAGGTTCTCTAGATAGTCGGCGACCTCACCCGCGTGAGCGATGGGTCGCACCTGCATGGTCTGCGGGTTGAGCCGCCCGATCCAGGCCATACGGAACTCACCCTGCGAGATGGCGACTCGGCACGCCGAATCGAACAGGTCGTTTGGCTTACGCACGCGCACGATCATCTGGTTGATCGCGCTGAGCAGGGCGTAGGTGCGGTTGAGCTTATTCAGGCGCGCTTCGGCCTGTCCCCGCGCGGTAATGTGAGGTGTGTTCATACGCGTGTACCGACCGGCTCAAAGATCGCAGTAGTTTAGGATGCTATTCTACCACCGCCCTGTTGCTTGTCCGGTAGGGCCTTGATTTTATCTGCGCCCTCGCTCATAACCGAGCTTGATCTGTATGCTAGGCGGCATAGGGGCATTTCAGCCTCCGCTTAGTATAGTAATTAGAGGCCGATACTTTTCGAATAAGGCAAGGTTTCAGATCGGCAATGCTCCTTTACCGTTTCGCAATACCGTTCGGCAGATTCAGGCTTCACTCCCGCACCTCGCCAGAAAGGTGATGGTATGGACTCGCACTCCCGCACGGGTGCCGACAATGCCGCGCACGTGCAGACCGAGCAGAATCTGGTTGCGCAGCGCGACCTGGCCTATCGTCTCGCCACCGCCACATCGCTGGAGGAGGCGCTGCCGATCTGCCTCGATATCGCGCTCCGCTTCCAGATGGACTGCGGCGGCATCTACCTGATCGACCCCGTGTCCGGCGACCTCCACCTCGCCTACACCAGCGGCGGCTCGCCCGCATTTATCGCGGCGACCAGCTACGCCGCCGCCCAGTCCAAGCGAGTCCAGATGGTCATGGCCGGACAGTCATGCTATTTCGACCTTGACTGCACCACGGATATCGACCAGGTCGAGGCTGATGAGGGCGTTCGCGCACTCGCCGTGCTGCCATTCACCTATCAGGGCCGGGTGATCGGCTGCTTCAACATCGGCTCGCACCGCTACGCCGCGGCGGAGGTGTCGCCGGCAATGCGGGAGGCCCTGGAGGCGATCGCCGCCCAGGTGGGGCACGTGATCGTCCGGCTCCAGGCCGAGGCGGCCCTGCGCGAGAGCGAGGCGCAGTCTCGGGCGATCTTGCAGACGTCGCTGGACGGCTTCCTGATGGTCAATATCCAGCAGTGGCGGGTGACTGAGGTGAACAGCGCCTACTGCGCCATGTCTGGCTACAGTTACGCCGAGATCATGGGGCTACAGATCACCGAGGCGAACATGCACATGATCGTGCAGCGCGACTCGGCGAGCGAGCACCTACGCGAGATCATTGCCATCGGGATCGGTCGGTTTGAGACGCGCCACCGCCGCAAGGACGGCAGTAGCTTCGATGTGGAGGTCAGCATCCAGCATATCAACAGCGGTGGGGGGCAGCTGATCTGCTTCGTGCGCGACATCACCCAGCGTCGGCAGCGCGAGAACGAGATCCGCACGCTGAACAGCGATCTGGAGCGGCGCGTGGAGGCGCGCACCGCCGACCTAAGCCGCGTGAACGTCGATCTGACCAGGGCAATGCACATGAAGGACGCCTTCCTGGCCACCATGAGCCACGAGCTGCGGACCCCGATGCACGGCATCCTGGCCTTCGCGGAGACGCTGAGCGAGCAGGCCATCGGCCCACTGAACGAGCGCCAGATCCGCTCGGTGCAACACATCACCGCCAGTGGACAGCACCTGCTCTCGCTAATCAACGACATCCTCGACATCTCGAAGGCGGAGTCGGGGCGGATGGATCTGCAAGTCGATCTGGTATCGGTCGCTGAGATCTGCCAGGCCAGCCTGCTGTTTGTGAAGGAGCTGGCGGCCAAAAAGTCGATCCGGCTCTTCTGCCCAATGGGCGACGAGATGGACGAACATGTGGCGGTGGACATACGACGTATGAAGCAGATACTGGTGAACCTGCTGAGCAACGCGATCAAGTTCACGCCGGCCAATGGTCAGGTGACGCTGGAAGTGGCGATTGATGTCGGCGCGGAGGTGATCCGCTTTGCGGTGCAAGACACCGGCATCGGCATCGCGCCGGAGAATCTGGGGCAGCTGTTCCAGCCGTTCCAACAGCTCGACTCGCGCCTGAGCCGGCAGCACGAGGGCACCGGGCTGGGGCTGGCACTGGTACACCGGCTGGCCGACCTGCACGGCGGCAGCGTGTCTGTCGAGAGCGCGGTCGGGGCGGGCAGCCGCTTCACCATCGCCCTGCCCTACAGGCCGCACGCGGCGGGCGGGGCGATGGTGAAGCGCCAGCGCCCGTCGGCGACCGCGCGCCCGTCGGCGGGCGCGCGCATCCTGCTGGCCCAGGATAACGAGGCCAACATCCAGACGCTCCAGGACTACCTGGAGGCCTGGGGCTACCCGGTGGTGGCGGCGCGCAACGGCCAGGAGACGATCGCCCGGGCGATTGAGGCGCGACCGGACTTGATCATAATGGATATCCAGAAGTCGGTGCTGGATGGGTTGGCGGCGACACGGCACCTGCGGAGCATGCCTGGCCTGGCGGCCACACCGATCATCACGCTGACCGCGCTGGCGCTGCCCGGCGACCGCGAGCGCTACATCGAGGCCGGGGCCAACACATACCTGATCAAGCCGGTCGGCATGGTGGCGCTGATGGATGTGATCGGGCGGCTGCTGGCGCCGTGAGCGGGCGCGCCCCGGGGCGGGGGCCAGGCCCTGGGGTCGCTGCGCCAGGCCCAGCGCTACCCAAGGGTCGCAATAGCTCGAACACCCGCGTAGCGACGTTCATGCCTGTATAGGGTCAGGACTCATGCGCCGCCCTTTCATGCTGCCTGCCCCACATCTGCACCCGGAAAGGACTGCCGATGGCCTCCCTGCGCGCTTATTTGGCTGAGGATCGCGCCCGCGCCGCCGGGATGGATCTGCCCGACCGCACCTGCGGTGCCGCCCTATTCGCTGATATCTCCGGCTTCACCCCGCTCACCGAGGCCCTGACGCAGGCCCTCGGCCCGCGGCGCGGCATCGAGGCGCTCACCGACCAGATCAACGCGGTGTACGCGGCCCTGGGCGACGCCGTCGCCCGCTGGCGCGGGAGCATCATCGGCTTCGCGGGCGACGCGATCACCTGCTGGTTCGACGCGGCGGACGGGCCCGCCGCCGCGCGTGCCGCCGCCTGCGCCCTCGATCTTCAGGCCGCTATGGTGCCATTTGCGGACACCCAGATCGGGGAGGGACCCACCGTCGAGCTGGCCCTGAAGGTCGCCATCGCCGCCGGCCCGGCCCGGCGCTTTGTGATCGGCGACCCGGCCATCCAGCAGCTCGACGTGCTGGCCGGCGACACGCTGGCGCGCATGGCGGCGGGCGAGGTGCTCGCCCGCGCGGGCGAAGTGCTGCTAGACGAAGCGATGGTCGCAGCCCTCGGCGCCAGAGCGCTGATCGGCCAGTCGTGTACCGACGAGGAGACAGGGGAGCGCTTCGCCCTGCTGCGCTCCCTGATCGAGATGCCCGCGGTAACGCCATGGGCGCCGGTCGCGCTGCCCGCCGCCGCCCTGCGCCCATGGGTGCTCCCCGCAGTCTGGGAGCGCGAGCAGGCCGGGCTTGGCACCTTCCTCACCGAGCTGCGCCCGGCGGTCGCGCTGTTCCTGCGATTCGGCGGGCTCGACTTCGACGGCGACGACCGGGCAGGCGAGCGCATCGACGCCCTTGTCCGCCGCGCCCAGAAGATCTTCGCCGAGACCGGCGGCACGCTGCTGAACCTGATCGTCGGCGACAAAGGATCGTACCTCTACGGCGCCTTCGGCGCCCCCATCGCCCACGAGGACGACGCCCGCCGCGCAGCGCAGGCGGCCCTGGCCCTGCACACGACCGCCGCCGAGATTGGGCTTCCCGCCTTCCAGATCGGGGTCAGCCAGGGGATGATGCGCTGCGGGTCCTACGGCAGCCTCGACCGACAGACCTACAGCGTGCTGGGCGACGATGTCAACCTGGCGGCGCGACTGATGAGCCGCGCCGCCCCCGGCGAGACCCTGCTCAGCGGGCGCGTGCAGGCCGCGCTGGGGGAGGCCTTCAGCCTCGACCCGCGCCAGACCATCACGCTCAAGGGCCGGGCCGCGCCGCTGCCGGTCTTCGCGCTGACCGGCCTGGCGCACCGGCGGGCAATCCGCCTCCAGGAGCCCGCCTACGCGCTGCCGATGATGGGGCGCACGCGCGAGCTGGCCCACATCGAGGCCTGCCTGGAGCGGGCCCTGGCCGGCCAGAGCCAGATCGTGATCATCGAGGCCGAGGCGGGCATGGGCAAGAGCCGCCTGGTCACCGAGGTGGTGCGTCTGGCGCGCCGGCATGGCTGCACGGGCTACGGGGGCGCGGCCGCAGCCAGCGGCACCCGCACGCCCTACCTGGCCTGGCGACCGATCATCCAGGCCCTGCTCGACGTCGACCCGGACGTGCCGGCGGAGCGCCAGCTGCAGCTGCTGGCGCGCGCGCTGGAGGAGCGCGTGCCGACGCGCGCCAAGGCCCTGCCGCTGCTCGACCTGCTGCTGGATCTGGCGGCGCCGGAGAGCGGGTTCACCCGGACTCTCGCGCCGCAGGACCGCAAGGGCGCCCGCGAGGCCCTCCTAGTCGATCTGCTCATCCATGCCGCCCAGGAGTCGCGGGCGGAGGGCGAGGCGCTGCTGCTGGTGCTTGAGGACGCCCACTGGCTCGACCCGCTGTCGCAGGAGCTGCTGCTGCACCTGGCCCAGGAGGCCACCGACGTGCCGCTGCTGCTCGTGCTGGCCGCCCGCCCGGCGGAGGCCCAGTCCCTCGCGCCACTGCTGCAGCTGCCGCATGTGACCACCGTGATCCTGGAGGGGCTGGATGAGGCGGAGCTAACGGCGCTGGTGCAGGCCAAGCTGGCTAGGCTGTTCCCAGCGCGGACATCCACGCTGCCCGAGGGGCTGGTGGCATCGCTCGCCGCCCGCGCACAGGGCAACCCGTTCTACGTTGAGGAGCTGCTCAACTACCTCCACGACCGGGGGGTCACGCCCGACGACCCGGCGGCGCTAGAGCGGCTAGACTTGCCGGACAGCCTGCACCGGCTGGTGCTCGCCCGCATCGACCAGCTCACCGAGCACGAGCGGGCGACGCTGCGGGTGGCCAGCGTGGTCGGCCGGGTCTTCCGTGCGGCATGGCTGCCGGGCTTCGTCCCCGACCTGGGCGAGCCCCTGCGCGTAAGGAGCAACCTGGAGCAGCTGGCGAGCATCGGGCTGACGCCCATGGACACGCCAGACCCGGAGCTGGCGTACCTGTTCAAGCACGTCGTGACCCAGGAGGTGGCCTACGCGAGCCTGCCGCAGACGATGCGGGATCGGCTCCACGGCGCGCTGGCGGACTGGCTAGAGCAGGCCGACCCAGACTCCCCGCCGCTGGATCTGCTGGCCTACCACTATGATCGCAGCGACAACCTGGCAAAGCGCCGCTCTTACCTGCGGCGCGCCGGCGAGGCGGCGGCGGCCGACTACGCCAATGCCGCCGCCGTAGACTACCTGAGCCGCGCGCTGGCGCTGGTGCCCGAGGAGGACTGGGAGGAGCGCTGGGCGCTGCTGTGGGTGCGCGAGGCGGTCTACGCGCTGCTGGGGCAGCGCGACATCCAGGCGGCCGACCTCGCAGCCCTAGAGGATCTGGCGGCCGGGCACCCTGAGCGCGCGGCCGACGCCGCGCTCCGCGGAAGCGAGTACCACGAGGCGACGGGCGACTTCCGCACCGCCCAGGCCGACGCCGAGCGGTCGCTGGCGCTGGCGGCGGAGGACCCGGCCCGAGCCGCATCCGCCCGCTTTCACCTGGGGCGTGTACTCGCGCGGCAGGGCCACTACTCCATGGCCCGCGCGCAGATCGAGCCGGCGCTGACGTGGGTACGGGCCGCCGGCGAGCGGCGGGCCGAGCTAGAGGGGCTGCTGGCCATGACGCACGCATCGGATGACTGGGCTGCCGCGTGGCGGTACGCGGCAGAGGCGCTGATGTCTAGCCGGACCCTGGGCGATCGGCAGAGCGAGGCCCTCGCGCTGGGCCGCCTGGGCTTCGTCTCCTACAACATCGGCGACTACGCCGCAGCCCTGACATTCCAATCCCAGGCGCTGGCCCTGCACCAGCAGATCGGCAACCACATGGGCGAGGGCGGCACGCTGCTCAACCTGGGCGGGCTACACATCATCCTGGGCAACTACCCGGCGGCCCAGGCGGAGCTCGCGCAGGTGCTGCGGTTCGTCCAGATCACCGCCCATCGCCAGAC
Organism: Chloroflexales bacterium; assembly: GCA_037140315.1. Lineage (GTDB taxonomy): Bacteria > Chloroflexota > Chloroflexia > Chloroflexales > Chloroflexaceae > Oscillochloris. The sequence goes on along the minus strand of JBAXES010000025.1, from coordinate 5,212 downwards.
TGAGGCGATCGCGATCTACCTCCTGGGCGAGTGCGCCTACCACCAGGGCGATTTGGACGCCGCGCACCGCGAGTTCACGCGCAGCCTGGGGCTGATCCGCGCAACCGGCGACCGCCACTACGAGCTGATCAACCTGCTCGACCTGGGCTACGTCCAGGTCGCACGTGGGGAGCTTGAGACCGCCGTGGCGCTCTTCGAGGAGCACCGCGCGCTGCGAGAGGCGCTGGGGGTCAGGGGCGTGCACGCGCTCTACGGCCAGGCCGCGCTGGCGTGCGCGCTGCTGGCGCGGGGCGACACGGTCGGGGCCTGGACCCAGATCGTGCCAGTGCTGAGCGAGCTGCCAGATGGCGATCTCGGCGGCCACGAGCGGCACCTCTGCGCCTACAACAACCTGTACCGGGTGTTACAGGCAGCCGGCGATGCGCGGGCCCCCGCGCTGCTGGCGCGCCTGCACGCGCGCCTGCGCCAGCAGGCGACCTCGCTGGACGATGAGTCACGGCACACATTCCTGAAACACGTGCCAACGAACCGGGCGATCGTGACAGCCTGGGCCGAGCTGCGGGCGGGCGAGCGGGTAGAGCGCTGACCCTGAGCGGACCCTCACCTGGGTGCGGTGGCGGCGATAGCGCCGCATCACCTGCACATCATTCGCAGTGCGGCGCATGCAGCCTACAGTATCTGCGTAGCGTGTGCCCAGCGGAACAACTGCACAGGTGGAGAAAAGGGGTGCTATGCGCGCAATGCAGCTTGTACTGATCGCCCTGGCCGTGCTTGGCGGCGTCTGGCGCGCCCCCGCAGCCGCCCTGGCTGCCCCGTCGGATATCAGCCTGCCCGCCGGCGCGGCCGGGCTGGTGGCCGACGGGCACTGGCTGGCCTGGTATGTGGGCGATCCGCTCGGGGCGGCGAGCCGGATCGAGGTGATCGATGCCAGCGCCGCCGGCCCCCCCGCCGTTGTCGATCTGCCGACGCCGAGCCTGGCGTTTGTCGAGGTCAATCTGACCCTGGGCCTGCCGCTGCTGAGCCTGGGCGATGGCACCCTGGCCTATCTCACCCAGGGCGGCGCGGGCGAGCAGGAGATCGCCGCGATCCGCCTGGCCAGCGGCGCGCGCTCCTCGGTGGCCCGGGGCGCGGCGCTCGGCGCGCCGGCCGCCTACGGGGGCAGGGTCTACTGGTGGAGCGGCGGGGCGGGCGGCACCCAGCTCCACGCCACGCTCCTGGGCGGCGCCAGCGCCGTGCTCGCCACGGTGGGCGCCAGCCCGGTGGGCCTGATCAGCATGCGCGCCAGCGCCGGCTGGCTGGCCTGGGCCAGCGTGAGCGATACCACGCAGAGCGTGGTGCCCTGCTACACCCTTATGGCGATCGCGACCAGCGGCGGCGCTGTCCGACCGATCGCCGACCTCGGCTGCGGCCCGCCGCGCTTCGGCCTGCATGACGACCAGCTGATCTACCTCGACCGCGACGGCGCGCTGGTGCGCCAGAACCTGAGCGACGGGACGCAAAGCCGCAGCGGGCCACACTGCGGCCAGGCCAGCGACATCCACTTCGTCTGGCACTGCGCCGACCTGTACGGCTTCTCCACCGACGGGCGCTATGCCTACTGGCTCAAGGGCAACGCTGGCCGCCCGCAGACCCCGAGCGCCTACGACCTCTGGGGCTTTGACATGGACACCGGGAGCGCCCTCGTGGTGGCGACCGGGCTGGGGCAGGGGGTGAGCGCGAACCCCCCGGAGACTGCGGCTGGCGCTGGCATGACGGCCTGGCGCTGGGAGCCTGGCCGCACCTCCAGCCTGCACCTGAGCGCCACGCAGATGACTCTGCCCACCGCCCCGGAGCCGTCGCTGGCACCGGCCGATCAGTTCTTCCCGGAGACCGGCCATAACCTGGGGGGCGACTTCCGCGCCTTCTGGGAGCGCAACGGCGGCCTGGCCGTCTTCGGCTACCCAATGACGAAGGAGTTTATCCAACAGAGCCAGGACGACGGCAGGGGCTATCCGGTGCAATACTTCGAGCGCCAGCGCTTCGAGTACCACCCCGAGCACGCCGGTACACCCTACGCCGTGCAGATCGGGCGGGCGGGTGCCGAGGCCATGGCCGCCCAGGGCCGGAGCTGGTGGACGCTCCCGCCGGCCGACCCGGCCACGCCGCACTACTTTGGCGAGACCCGCCAGGCGATCGCCCCCGAGTTCTGGGACTACTGGCGTACCCACGGGCTCGACCTGGGCGACCCCGGGGTCAGCCAGGCCGAGGCGCTGGCGCTGTGGGGCTACCCGATCAGCCCGCCGACGATGGAGACGCTGGGGAATGGCGAGACGCTGCTGGTGCAGTACTTCGAGCGGGCGCGCTTCGAGTATCACCCGGACAACCCCGAGCCCTACCGCGTGCTGCTCGGCCGGCTGAGCGCCGACCAGGTTGAGCGCTACGGCTGGCGCTGAGGGGGAAGCGCGGCACGTTGAGCGCCGGCACGCCGTAGATCTGGCTGTGGCCATGCCTCGTCATGCTAGCTCTGCTCGTGCGCGCCGCCCATGGCCAGCTCCAGCTGCGTCAGCGTCCGCGCGTCGGCCCGGTCGATGGCGGCGATGAGCGCTACGGCGGCGTCGGTGCGCGCGAGGAGCGCCGCCGGGGTGGTGCCGTAGAGGTCGGCCAGGGTGATCAGCCGCTCCAGCGGGGGGGTGGACTGCGCGTTCTCGTAGCGCACGATCATCGAGTGGTCAACCCCGATCGCGCTGGCCGCCGCGCGCACCGTCAGGCCCGCCGCGACACGGGTGGTGAAGAGGCGGCGCCCAAGCGTCTGGACAAACGTGGTAGTGCGCTCATGCATCGAGCCCCTCCAGTCCGGTCTGCTCCACGGCGGGCAGATCCTGCCCGGCCAGCGCACGGTACTGCGCCTTGATGAACTGGATCGCCGCATCGACCTGCGCTGCCGGAAGGTCGGTGTAGGTGCTGACACCAAAGCGGGCGTTGATCTCGCGCCAGCAGCGATGGATCGCCGCCCCTGCCGTGAGCCGCGCGTCCTGCTCGGCCCGTGCCTCGCCCCACACCTGCACCATCTGGTAGATCGCCCCGCGCTGGGCAGGGGTGATGCGCGTCTTCGCCTGGCTCTCCAGCGTCTGCACGCGCCCACGCAGATCCTGCACCATCTGGAGCAGGTCGCGGTAGGCGAGCCGCGCCCGATCCTGGCTGTGCTCGATGCTGGCCTGGCGCTCGCGCAGCGTGGCAAACTCAGCCAGCGCCCGCTCGATCCGGTCAAGGTCGCTCAGATCCTCAACCGCGTTGCTCGGCCCCTCGGGCATGCCGGTCAGGGCGGCAAACGCCTGGCGAACCGATGCCTCAAGGTAGGTCTTCACATAGTCGAAGCGTGCGCGCACTCCGGGGGCGACGCGAAGCGTCTGGACGCTCAAGATCCACAGCGAGACATCGTCGAGGAGCAGGAAGTCGAGCCCGCGCAGCTGGCGGCCCAGGAGGACGCGCAGGCGGGTGAGGTGGAGCGAGGGGTTCGCGGTGATGCGCCGGCGCTGGCTCGACAGGTCGAGGCTGAGGGCCTCGCAGAGATCGCGGAGCGCGAGGTGGATCTGGCCGTCCTCGGTGCGTGCGGAGAGGACGACGTGCTCGAAGAGGGTGATCGGAAGCTGCTCGCGCGGCTGCGGGGCAGATTCTTGTGGGGTTGACATCGCAAGTACCTGATGGCTAACGCGGACGCAGTTGGCCGGTGAGTCCTATACACCAACCGATGTGCTAGCACATCGGTTGGTGAGTTTACTCCACCATTATATCATCGCTGGTGCGTTCTATACACCGGGCGGCGTCATACGGCGGCAGATGGTGCGTGAAATACACCTTACGGGCAGGGCCACTTGAGGTCCACCTCGACGCGGGGGTAGCCCTCACCGTGGAAGATCAGCTTGGCGGGGATGAAGTCGTTCGGCACCTGATAGGCCAGCCGTCCGCCGCGCACCTCGGTGGGGCGCACCTGCCCGCCCACAAAGCGGTCGCCGAGCAGATTGGTGGTCGCGTCGGGGGTCAGGGAGCGCCCTTGCCGATCAACCAGCAGCAGGTCATGGAGGTTCACAAAGAACCTGTCCGGGCTGCCGTCGCTGCGGCGGTAGAACATGTTGAACACCTCGATGTCGAAGGTGAGGTAGTGGGAGCTGGCGCCGGCGTTCGCATCTTCGATCTGGGTGCGGTAGTCCCAGTTGCCGGCGGTGATCCGAATGCCCTGCCGGATTGCCTCACGCCCATCCTCTGGGAGCGCCGAGCATACCTGTGCCAGCGGGGGGGCTGGCGTGGGCTTGAGCACCGGCGCGGGGGTTGCCGCCTGGTTCGCCAGGATCTCGCGCCCGAGCAGCCCGCCTAAGATCGTGTAGGGCGGGGTATTCTCGGGGTGGATCTCCAGACGGGCGCGCTCGAACCACTGCACCTGATAGGTCTGCCCGTCGCTCAGCGTCTCGGTGGTCAGGTCGCTCAGGGGCAGGCCCCACAGGCCGAGGCTCTCGTCGGCGGCCACGCCGGGCGTCCCGTAGTAGCTTAGCCCCTTGCTCTTCCAGTAGGCGAGCACCGCGCCGCAGACGTTGTGCTCGGTCTGCGCGAAGTAACTGCAGCCTGCCTGTGGCGTGCTGCGGGCGAACGCCGTGCTTGGGTCGCGGCCCTGCTCGGTCAGGCGATCCGCGCCCATGCGCCCGAGCAGCACATTGTAGGGGGGCAGGTTCTCGGGGTGCAGCTCCATGCGGAACCGCTCGAACCACTGCACCTGGTACGGCTGGCCCTGAATAAACTCCTGGTGCTGCGGGCCAACCGGGTAGCCGAAGACGGGCAGGCCGCCGTTATGCTCCCAGAAGTAGCGGATCTGTCCGCTGATGCACTGGCCGGTCTCAGGGAAGCAGAGGACTTCGATCTGGGCGTTGGCGGGCCACGCTGCCGATAGGGCCGTGAGCAGTGCTGCCAGCCCAGCGAGTAGATATCGTCTCATTGTGGCGCTCCCGCCGACGGTGCGCGCCGTCGGCTCCTGCTGCCGGGGTCTCGCTGCCGCGCCCTGGCCTCGCGGTGTCGGGCCACGCGGCACCGACATCACCAGGGTAGTGCGCCAACCTGTCGGGCTGCTGACGGAGCAGTAGCGGGTGGCTGACAGCCGAGTCTCACGATACTGCTAGCACATGTCACCCTGAGCGAAGCGAGGGGTCTTCCCAATGCGGAATAGGGAAGATTCCTCGCTTCGCTC
>JBAXES010000024.1:0-16567 GCA_037140315.1 Chloroflexales bacterium | reverse complement strand
GAGAACTTCAATGTCACTCCAACAAGTGACATCCGCGTGATCCATGAAGACGAGAATGGGCAGCGCCGGCTCGATCTGATGTTTTGGGGACTGGTTCCGAATTGGGCGGAAAGTCCAGCGATGGGATCTCGACTGATCAATGCCCGCTCGGAAACGGTGATGGAAAAGGCCAGTTTTCGTGGGCCCTGGCGCCACCGCCGCGCCCTGCTGCCGGCCCTGGCGACGGCGGGCGGGCTGGCCGGCGGCGGCAGCTACAACGCCCTGAGCGAGAGCCTGCTCTGGTCAACCCAGAACGAGCTGCTGATCGCGACCGGGCTGCTCGGGGCCTGGCTCGGGCTGCGCCGGCGGGCCGGCGCGGCGGCCGTGGTGCTGATCTGGGTGGCGCTGCTGGCCCTGGAGGGCAACCCCTGGCTGATCACCTACCTCACGCCGGGCTCCGGCGTGCTGCTGCTGATCTGGGGGCTGCGCCGACGCCGGCCGCCGCCGGCCCTGGCTGGGGTCGGGCTGCTGCTGATTAACCCGCTCAGCGTGGATCTGCCCTACCTCTGGCTGATCACCAACGATGTGGTGGTGATCAGCCTCTTCATGCCTCTGGCGGTGCTGGCGGGCGGCGCTGCGGCCCTGCTCTACGAGGCCCTGCCCCCGGTGCGGCGCTGGCCGCGGGCCTCCGGGCTCGTCGCCGCCGCCCTGGCCCTGGCCGTGGCCGACTACGGCGCGTTCGCCCAGCGCGACGTGCTCAACCAGAGCACCGTGCTGGCGACCGCCGATGATCGCGCCGCGATCGAGTGGGCTGCCGCGAATACCCCGCCCGCCGCCCGCTTTCTCGTGAACACAACCGGGTGGCTCGACGCGATACAGCGCGGGGCCGACGGCGGCTGGTGGCTGCTGCCCCTCGCCGGACGCTGGACGACCACGCCGCCGGTGCTCTATATCTACGGCGCGCCCGACTATGTGCGCCACGTCCTTGCGGTCGAGACGACGCTGAGTGGATTCCGGCCGGGCCAGGAGCAGGCCATCTTCGATCTGATCGCCGCCGAGGGGGTCACGCACATCTATCTGGGGGCCAAGGGCGGCCTGCTGAAGCCCGAGCTGTTCGCCGACCGGCCCGGCTTCCGCACCATCTACCAGCGCGGCGGCGTCACGATCATCGCCGTCGCGCGGTGAGTGCCGCAGATACGCTGTCCATTATTGTAGAGATTGCCAGCTTCGCTGGCAATCTCTACAATAATGGACATGGGATTTTAGGGCGGCAGCCCTAGCCCTATCCAGCCGGGAAGATCCCCGGCATCCACCAGCCGCGCAGCAGGTAGACGGCCAGCCCGTAGCCCAGCAGCGCCAGCAGCATCACCCCGTCCTCGCGGGTGGGCCGGCGGCGCGGGCGCACGGCGATCAGCGCGCCCCAGAAGAAAATGATTGTCGCCGCCCCGTAGATCATTGCGGTGACACGGTGAGTTGGCGCAACAGCGCCGTTGCCGGCGTCGATCAGCCCGTGCGAGAGAAACCCGAGCAGCGCCAGCGGGCGGAAGCCCCCGGTGAGTGTCGTCGTAAGAGGACGCACAGGCGCGAGGGCGGTGGCCATTGCAGAGAGCGGATTGACGGCCACAAGGGCCGGCGGGGTGGCGACGAACCCATTCAGGAGCGACCAGACGCTGGCCGCAAAGAGCGAGCCGCCCACCAGGCTGATCAGCAGCGCGTAGCAGAGCAGGGTGGCGCTGTAGGTCTGCTTGGTGATCGCCGAGCAGCACAGCCCGAAGGCGCAGCCGACGACGGCAGTGGCCAGAGTGGTGCCGAACACCCGCAGCAGATCGGCGGACTCGACGCCGCCGAAGAGCAGCACGAGGGCGAGGGCCGGCGCAGCGGCGATGAGCAGCAGCAGGATAAAGCTGATCGCGGCAACAAGCTTGCCGACAAGCAGTCTGCCTGCCGAGAGGGGCGTGGCCAGGATCAGCTCGAAGGTGCCGCGCTCGTACTCCTGGCTGATCGCGTTCACCGTGGTGGCCGGGGCCAGGAAGATCGTCAGCGCCTGCAGCACTAGGCTTATCCCGATGAAGAGCATCTGGCCGATCTGGACACCGAGCAGGGGTGTGCCGTAGTCGAGCTGGGACAAAACCATGCCGTAGAGCAGTCGCGCGGCGATTAGCACTAGCCCGACGTAGAGCGTGATCAGCAGGGCGGCCCGGCTGCCCCGCAGCTGGGTCACCAGCTCTTTGAACAGCACCGGCCCGAGTATATCGCGATTGATCATGGCATCGTCCCCTGGAGCTTCGCGCTGATCATAAGGCACCGCGCCTGCTCGATCTGCCCACTCAGGCGCAACTGTAGACGTCCCTGCGAGAGATAGGGCGCAGGGTCGGCGACCTTCAGCTCACCAGGGCCATCGAAGCTCTGCCTGACCCACACACCCTGCTCCCAGTTATAAAGTTCGGTGGTGACGCCAGCGCTCGGCCATTTCTTCGTGCTGTCCAGGTTAAGGCTCAGTGCGTTGGCGCGCAGAGGAGTCAGGTCTGTCGGCAGGCGCAGCATAATCGTCACAGGGGTTGGGCCGGCGCTGACTCCAAACCCCGCGTCGGCGGCGCAGATGGATCGCCGGCTCGCTACTGGGTCAACGCGCAGCCACCCGTTTGGCAGACCGACCGTGCCACTGCCCCGCACGTGGGGCCTAATGATCAGCAGGGTCTGGCTCTGGCGCGCCGCGCCCCCAACTTCGACCGCAACGTCCAGCGGCGACTGATTCATCCAGGCCATCACCAGCGGCCCGGGGTCGACATCTGAGAGGCCACGGGTCACCACAGCGTCGATCATTGCCCTGCGCACCTGAACGCGCCGCTCCGCCGCCTGTCCGGGCGTCGACACATCGCTGAACACAAGCGAGCTGATGGAGTTGCTCTGTCCATCGACCTTGATGTTTGGCGGCCAGAGCTCGCTGGCTTCTTCCGTTGGCCGTACGTCGCCCAGCTGTAGCACCTGGTCGCCATACACGGCGACCACGTCATACAGGCGCTGGGTGCTGGTGTTGCGAACCCTGACCATAGCGCCATCCTGACCCAGGCCAATCTCGGCCTCAATGCCGCTCAGGGGCAGGGTGGCGTTGGCCAGCAGGCCCTGTAGTCGCCACGCGCGCAGATGGATGGGCAGGCTTGTGCCCTCCTGGGTGATCGGCCCGCCGACACCCTCAACATTGCCGTAGATCCCGCTGGCACCACGCACCGGCCTGACGAGTGCGCCGGCGGGCAGGCTGGCCGCCAGAGTCTGATCTTGCGGGGCCAGCATGCCGACGAAGGTTCGTGCTCTAGCCTGCCCACTGCCGAGATACTCCACAATGCTGATCTGCGTGATCACCCGCGACTCGGCGCGCAAGTTGACCGCGAGCGTGAACAGCAGCGCCCCGAACCCGATCGCCACCGTGGGCACCATCAGCCACGACCACGCCTGACGGTCGATCCGGCGCAGACCGAGGGCGAGGACCGGCCCGATCAGAACGGTGTAGATAATCAGGACGAGGAAGAGCCAGTCGACCGGCGGCTGCGCGATGGTGGGCAGGGCACTAAGGGCGCCGGACAGGATCTGCTCCTGAAGGCTATCTGCGTTAGTCTGTAGTCCGAGGGGCGATTCGATCATCCGCGCCGGCTGTAAAAACTTGTCCCAGAAGATCGGCGCAGCCGCCCAGCTGCGGAGATTTGGCAGGCCGGGGTCAAATGCGAGCTGGGTGACAAGGCCATTGCCGAGCGACTTCGTCACCCAGGCTGGCCTCGTGGGCTGACCCGTCGATACCCCGCCGGGCAGCGGGGTGAGCCCGATGGCGGGCAGCGGCCCTGGCCCGGCGGCACCAGCCAGATCAGCGAGCGGCGCCGCATCGATCTGTAGCTCCTCGCCGACCGCAGCTGTAGCCATATCCGCCGGGAGCCAAGACAGAGCGTCCCTCGCCGCTGGGCCACCGCCAAGCACAAGGTGGCCGCCTGCGCTCACCCATGCCAGCAGCGCGTTGATCTGGCCGGGGCTAAGGCTGCCCGGCGTGATGCCATTGATCAGCAGGATGCCGAGGCTCCCCAGCCCGGCCTCGCGGTCGGGCAAGTCGGGCGGGGCGATCTGTACGGCGGTGAGTGGCAGGCTGACGAGATCCTCGCGCCTGGGCAAAAGCAGCTGCGGGTCGACGCCGGCGACGATGCCGAGCATGCGCTCATCACTGCGCGGCCGCACCTGCAGCGTCTGCTCGGCCAGCACGCTGCCGCCATCGGAGACCGCCACCCGTAGTTCACGAACCACCTGCTCCATTGGCACGTAGAATATGATCCGCTGTACCTCGCCCCCAGCCAGTTGACGATCCTGAACATAGCTCGGGCTGCCGACGCCCGGCAGATCGACGCTGATGCGCACACTGATAGGCACGCCGCCGTTGGTGATGCTGAGGGCGATGGGGAGCCAGGTGCCCGGGACGTAGTTGCCCGCAAAGGCCGGTGTGGCAACCAGGCTGATCTCGCCGCTCGAGCGGGCCGGCGTGGCCCACAGCAGAGCGGTGGCGCAGGCGACGAGGAGCATGATGTGTGCAGTCACCCGAATCTTCATCGGCAGCCTTCTCACTAGGGCGGCGGCGCGGCCCGCCCGCCCACGGCTGCCCCGATTATACCATCGCCGCCACCCCTAACCCCTGCCGACGGGCGTTCTTCAGGGCTCGTGCAAAGTCCCTGGGGCTGCGCCCCAGACCCCGCTTTTTGTCAGGTTTGGGCGGCGAAGCCGCCCAAACCTGACAAAAAAATAACGTGGGGGCGGCGAAGCCGCCCCCACACCCCCTCCGGGAGGTGACTTTGCACCAGCCCTGGGGCGTTCTTGCTCTGCCCCGGCGGTCATGCTATGATCAGGCTGGCTCAGTGGTGTGCGTGTGTAGACGATAGGCACTATGGCGAACGACATCCCCATCAGCGATCGTGAGCGAGAGATCTTGCGCCTTGTCGCCACGGGGGCGACCAACCAGCAGATCGCTCAGCAGCTGAGCATTAGCATCAACACTGTCAAGGGGCATCTGCGCAATATTTTTGGCAAGATCGGCGTTGTCTCGCGCACCGAGGCGACCATCTATGCGATCAGCAATGGCCTGGTGATGGTCGATATCGGCGACACCACGTCGCCGGCGGCGCTCCTGGGGCCGCTTGATGATCAGCCAGACGAGCCGGCCCAGCTCGTCGACGCCGCTGAGCCGGCAGCCGACGCCGCTGAGCCGGAGCCGCCCCCACTGGCCCGCCCTTCGCCCCGACGACGCCCGCTGCTCATCGTTATCGGCACCGGCCTCGCGCTCCTTGTCGTGCTGGCCATCGCCGTGCAGATCGCTGGCCGACCTGCCGCACCACCGTCAGCGGGCGTGCCGGATCCGCCTACCGCCGTGCCCGCTGCGTCTGACGCCGGCCAACGCTGGGCTGCGCGATCCCCGCTGCTGCATCCGCGCGACGATGTCGCCGTCACTGCCTACGATCAGGAGCGTAAGCTCTACGTGATCGGCGGGCAGCTTGACGGCACTCCGAGCGCCGCCGTTGACCGCTACGACCCTGAGAGCAACCTGTGGGTCTCGCTGACCGATAAGCCGCACGCGGTGAGCCACGCGGGTGCGATTGTCCTGCGCGGCAAGATCTACGTCCCGGGGGGCGAGCTGGCCAACGGTAAGGTGACCGCCATGCTCGAAACCTACGACCCGCGCCAGCGTCGCTGGGATATGGCTGCCCCGCTGCCGGCGGGGCGCAGCCGCTACGCCCTCGTCGCCACGGAGGGTCAGTTCTATCTGATCGGCGGGTGGGACGGCGCGCAGGCACGGGCCGAGGTCTTCATCTACGACCCTGAGCGTGATAGCTGGGGTGAGGGGCCATCTCTGCCATCTCCGCAGCAGGGGGCTGGCGCCGCAGTGGTGTCAGACCGGATCTTTGTAGTCGGCGGTGTGGGCACCGGCGGGCCATTGCGCGAGAGCATCCGCCTCGACCCCTCGGCGCAGGGGCGGGGCTGGGATGTGATGGCACCACTGCCCCAGCCGATCGCCCGGCCCGGGGCCACCGCTGTGATCAACACCTTGCTCGTCTTCGACGCCGCCGCCCACGCTGGCTGGCAGTATGATCAGACGGCCGATGCATGGGAGCCTATCGAGATCCCCTCGTCTGCCGAGATCTCTCCCGGTATGACTCTGCTTGAGTCGAGCATCTACTTCGTGTCCGGGCGCTCCGCCGCCGTCAGCGGCGGGCTCACCGAGTATCGCGTGATCTATACGACCTTCGTGCCGGCGCGAACCCGCTAAGCGGGAGGGCGAGGGCTTCGCACTCACCCTCCCGCCCCTCGCGAAGCGAGGGCTGCCTATGGCAGCCCTCGCTATTTGTTTGGATCGCTGGCCTCGCCACCTGTGCTTGCGTCGATCCAGAGGATCGGGGTGCTGTCCTTCGGCGAGAGCACGCTCCAGATCGGCCCTGGCGTCCCCTGGAGGTTGATCAGATGGAGGTCGTAGGTCGCATGTGGGTCGACGGTGACGCCCATGGCCGGCCCGCGCTGGGCAAAGATCTCCAGCGCCTTGCTGCTATCGATGGTCAGCTTGCTGATCTCGATCGGCAGCTCCGGCTTCGGAACCTCGCCGAGCGGCGAGAGCACCCGCGAGCCGCTAAACTGGCCATTGACCACCTGCACAAACAGGTCGTCGCCCTGTTTGCTCGCGGCGCGGAACTTGTAGAACCAGCCGAGGGCGGTGGGCGGGTTGCCCAGGTTCGCCAGCATCACCCGCGAGGGAACCACCTCGTAGAGCTGGGCGTCGGGGCCAAAATTCTGCGTGGCCCAGGTGAGGGCCGCCTGATAGCTCTGAAAGACTGTCTGACTGCGTCCCTCGTCGGTTGCGCCTGCGGCCTGCGCTGGCGGGGCTGGGTAGCCGGTGTCGTTCGCGTTCGCGGCTGGCGCGGGGTAGCCTCCGCTCGCAGCTGGGGCCTGCGCGACCGTCGGCGTCACCGGGATTGCGGTCGTCTTATATGGGAGGTCGGCCGGCTTATTTGAGCAGGCTGCGATCAGCAGTGCGCCGGCAAGGGCGAGGGTGACACTCATTCGTGATGGGTGCATAGGGCGTCTCCTGAGACTAAGGGTTGGTAGGTGGCGCTGGCGACAACAGCAAGATGCAGGACTACTGTTGAGTAGCCCTGCATCTGTTGTCGCACCAGCACGCGGGCCAACGCTACAAGGTTGGCGGCAGCTTTAGTTCGGGAAGCCCGAGAGGACGAAGAGGAAGTCGTTCGGGGCCATCGTCGACCGGTACGAGCTCAGCTTCGAGTCGGTATTGTGCTGGATGACCACCACCAGCGGCTGGGCGGGGCTCGATGTCACCGTGCCGGCCGTCTGCTCGCTCTTAGTCCGCGGGTTGCCGGTGACACCTGTTCCCGGTGTCGTTCCCGCCGCCACGTGCGAGAAGTTGACCGTCGCGCCTTTGGCAGCGTCCTGCTTCCAAGTCGTACCGTCAGCATAGGTCAGGGTAATGGTGGTCGGCTGGTCGCCGGTGTTCTTCACCGTGACGGCGGTGAAGTAGCCAAAGTAGTTGTTGAAGATCGCGGGCACGCTCACCGACACGCTCGAGGCGATGCTAGTGCCGCTGTAGCTGCCGAAGGCCGGGTTGGTCGGGTCGGCGACGGAGATGCTGCCGCGGGCCTTGCGCTGGATGTTCACAATCGAGACAATGTTGCCGCCCGTCGCGGTGATCGTGGCCGAGAGCAGGCCCCCGCTGTTGCCGCTGGCCAGGTTGAGCACGTTGGGCTGGAAGATCTCCTTCGACGTGTTCCCAGCCAGGTCGAACGAGGGGGAGGTCGTGCCATCGCTATAGGCGATCGTCACCTTCGCAGTCGTGCTGCTGAGGTTCTGCACGGTGAGCGACGAGACGAAGCCGTAGTACTGGTTGTAGAGCGCGCCGAGGTAGACGGTTGGGTTGCCGGTGGTGAAGGCGTTGTAGCTGCCGACGCCGTAGTTCGTCGTGTCGGAAGACCAGATGTTCGAGACGCCGGCCAGGAGCGGGGCGTTCGATGTGATCACCACGCCATAGATCGCAGTATTGCCGGTTGCCAGGTCTTTGAAGGCAGTGTCATTCCAGGAGTAGGTCTTCGACGCGTTGTGTGGGATGTCGCCGAGGGCAATCGGGCCGGTCTTGGCACCGGTGAGCCCATTATAGAAGGTGGCCGAGACGGTGGCGGTGGCGCTGGAGTCCGTGTTCTGGATCACCAGCTCGCTCAGAAACTTGTAGTAGTCCCGGTAGAAGGCGGGGAAGTACAAGGTGGCGCTGGTGGAGTCAGAGTCTATGCCCTCATAGGAGAAGGCCGACCAGGGTGCCGCCCCGCCGCGGTCGGTCGAGCTGTTCACCACAGCCTTGACCTTCTGCGCACTGCTGATCACCGCCGAGTACTGGCCTGCACCCAGCCCAACGATGGTGCCAGCGGCGGCAAGGTCGGGGATGTAGAACTCCTTCGAGGAGCCGGTGGGGATCGACGCGGAGGGGGTGTAGGTGTTGCCAGCCTGAGTGCCGGCCGTGTCGTAGAAGGTGATGCTGTAGTCGCCCGAGGCAAGGGTTCCGGTGCCGGTGTTCTGGATCAGGATGGCGCTGCCCCACTTGCCGGGGACGTTCGTCTTGGTGCGATCCTGGGCGTGGGCGCGCGCGCCGCCGAGGGCGAACGAGCTGGCGATGATGGCGAACGCCATCAGGGTCGTAACGAGCCGCTTGACTGATGTGGACATAACCGTTCCTCCTGAAGTACCGAGATGTACTGCAACATCGAACCTCTGCGACGATGTTTATGGTGAGACTATAACAGGTGCCCGGCGCGACTTCAATAGCACCTATGGGCACCGCCTATCGATTGACATGGCGTCAGGACGCTAAAAAAAGCCCTAACACTTTCGGGCTACCGGGCGGATGAGCGGGTTACTCTGTCGATTCAGGCGGCAGATCGGCGGGGCGGGCCTGGCGCAGCGCCATCGAGAGGACCACCGACTGGAAGTCCTCAGGGGTGCCGATATCGTGGTAGTCAGCGTCGGCCAGCGCCAGCGCTCGGATGTCCAGCCCGGCACTCAGGGCGGCGGCAAAGATGTCGCTGAGCACACACTCCGGGCCATCGGCACTGCGGTCGGACAGGTGGGCGTGCATAAAGCCGCTGAAGCGCGGCGACCACGCCGCAAGCCCCCACATCCACTCCAGGTTGGTCTGGGCGGGCTTATCTACAAAGCCGCGCACGGTGCCCTGCGGGCCAAGCTCGACCATTCCGAACTTCTGGGGGGCGGCGGTGCGGAAGACCCCGAGGGTGACATCGGCGCGCTGCGCACGGTGGTGATCGACGATCCGGGCCATGGTGTCATCTGGCTGGATGAGCGTGTCGGGCATGGAGAAGAGGGTAGTTGCGGCCCCCACCCAGGGCCTCGCCAGATCGAGGGCGTAGGGCATGCCCGCGAGGGTGCGCTGGTAGACATAGGCCACCGGCAGCCCGTAGGGCGCGCCGTCACCCACATAGCGCACGATATCAGCCTTGGTCTCGCCGATCACGATCACGGCGCGGCTGGCCCCGGCGCGGCGCAGGGCGCGCAGATGGAGTTCGATCGCGGTCACCGGCCGCCAGAGCGGCTGCGCTGCGCCCGGCGACGGCCGGAACCCAAGCGGCATGATCTCCTTGCTGCACGGGATAGGCCCGAGGCGCGAGCCACGGCCGGCGGCGGGGAGCAGCCCGATCAGGTCATTCATGCGCGATTCTCACTGCGCTGAGGCGAAAGAGTCCGAGCAGGATAAGGCTGCACGTCACCTCGCCGACCGTGAGCAGAAGCTTCACGGTGACCGCAGTGGCAATGGCGACGGGCAGTGGCCAGAACTGAGCGAGCAGAACGGTCAGGGTGATCTCGCGGGCAAAGCTGAGCACGCCCAGGGTCAGGCTGACGCCATAGCTGGCCAGCGAGGTGAAGAGCCAGATGTGGAGTACCATCTGAACTTCAGTGATCGGCACGCTGATGAAGGTCGAGAGCACCGCCCAGAGGAACAGGCCGGCGATCGGCCAGGTGGCCGCGTACCAGAGGAAGGCCCGCACTAGCCCGCCGAGGGGCAGGCGCTCGCCCGCGTCGCTGGACGGCATCTGCGGGCGGCGGGCGGCGACCAGCCCAAGGGCCAGGGCCACGACCGCCAGTGCCGCCGCCGCCAGCCAGAGGCTCAGCCCAGCCAGCCAGCTGATGGCGAGCAGGGCGGCGCATGCGCCGACCATAAAGCCCAGCTCGTAGAGCGAGGCGGCGACCACCTTGGCCCGGGACACGCCGCGCTGGTGGTAGTAGTGCGACCGGTTTGCGATGTACCAGGCGATGGTGGGCAGGTACTTCACCAGATTGCTGGCGGCCACGGCCTCGACGTCGTCGCGCAGACGCATCTTCCCGAACATCAGCCTGCTCAGCGTGTGCCACCCCATCAGATGCATGCTGAAGGTGAGCAAGTAGATGCCGAGCGCTACCAGGAGGAAGACGGGCCGCACCTCAAGCCCTTCAGCGGGGATCTCCCTAACCGAGTAGTAGATGCCCACCGCGACGGCCACAAGCGAGAGCGCCGTGAAGGCGCGCCAAAACCAGCTCCAGGCTGGGTGCGCCACAAGCGGGCGCAGCTTCTCGCGGGGCAGGCGGAGGATCTGCATGATCCGCTGGGGCGTCGATAGGGGGGTCATAGGCTACTTCCTACATACGACGGTGATGTTCGAGCCGAGCCGCAGCCGGTCGATCAGCATAAAATAGGGCGCTGCCAGCAGGCGCGCGGGCAGACTGAAGGCTGTCCGGCTCAGCGCCGCACTGATTGCCCCACGCCCAAAGAGCCGCTCGAAGATAAACGTCAGGCTGGTGGCGGTCGCCGCGTGGCTGCCGTAGAAGCAGCTCCGCTCGATCTCGTGCAGCCCATACTCGCCGAGCAGGTCGCGTAGCAGATCCGCCGGGTAGAGGTAGATGTGGCGCGGCAGCTCGTAGCCGATCCAGGTGTTGCCGAACAGGCGGCGGTCGACGCTGTCGAGATTCGGGTGGGTGATCACGAACACCCCGCCCGGTCGGAGCAGCCGCGCCGCCTCGGCGATCACGGCGCGCGGGTCGTACACATGCTCAAAGACGTTCCACATAGTGATCGCGTCGAAACTGCCGTCGGTGAAGGGGGCCGTATTCAGGACGCCCACCGCCGCCGTAACGCCGAGCTGGCGCTGCGCGTAGCTGACGACGGCCCGGCTAATATCGATGCCCATAGCCGACCAGCCCGACCGTCGGCTTATCTCCCAGACGAAGTCGCCGGTCGAGCAGCCGACATCCATCACCCGCCCTGGTGTCACATAGCTTGTCACCCGCCGACAGCGTTTGGCCAAGCCATAGCGGCGCAGTGTGCGGGCCAGCCGGCTCACGCTCATCAGCGTCGGCACATACTCGGGGTAGTCCTCGTCGGGGTAGAGCCGACCGATAGTGGCGGCGGTGGGCCGCGGGTGCTGGTAGATCACGCCGCAGCCGCCACAGCGGCAGTGGGTGTAGACCATCTCGCCGCCGAGGAACAGGTCGGTGCGCGACGCAACGGGCTGCGGGTCATCGGCCCCGCAGATCTCGCAGGCCACGTGCTCAAGCGCGACGCCGCTCGGCAGATGTGAGCTCGTCCATGTCATCTAGCGTTTCTCTAGCACGAAGTTGACCTCACAGGGGATGCCCATCTTCACCAGGGCCAGGGGCAGCCTGGCGATGGTGGCGTAGTACAGCGAGCGTGCCCAGCTCAGCAGCTTGTGCCTGGGGTTGCGGTTGAAGTACTCATCGACGATCCGGAAGCCCGCGCCCGCAAAGTGGCTATGCCACTCGCCGAGGGTGTAGCTGTTCTCACGGATGCCGGTCACCTCCGCCCACTGCCCCTTGGCCCCCAGGCGGCTGTTCCAGAATGCGCGCGGCAGCGAGCCAATCGCCAGCTCGTTCACCACATACCAGCGCCCGCCGGGCTTCAGCACGGTGTGGCCCTGGCGCAGCGCCTGGCGCATGTCGCCGAGGTGGTGCAGCATCCCAGAGCTACACAGGAAGTCGAAGGACTCGCGGCGGAACGGGAGGCGCTCGGCATCCACGGTGGCTAGGCAGTCGGTGCCGAAGCGCAGCAGATCGGCCAGCTCCGCGCCCATCGCCACATTGATCGGGGCCACATCGGTGGCCACCATCTCGGTTTCGGGGTAGAAGAGCTTCACAAAGCCGCTGAGCTGGCCGCTGGCCCCGCCGATCTCTAGCCCGCGCCCGCGCAGCGTGTGGGTCTGCGCAAAGTAGTCGCGGAAGAAGAAGAACTGCGACGTGAAGGCGTAGTAGGTGATCACATTCAGCAGCTTGAATGTCTCGTACTGGCCCGGGCTCATCTGGGGCACCGAGCGGGCCAGTTGATCGAAGTGGCCTTTGCGCCAGGCGTCCTCCGCGCGCTGGAAGCGGTCGAGCTCGCGGGGCAGCAGGTTGAAGACACGTCCGGCGTAGGATGAGTGGAACCCGCAACTCGCGCTCGTGCAGGACAGCCGCCCATCGCCCGCCGTGTCGTGGAGGCTCGCGCCGCACTCTGGGCAGACGAGAATATCCCAGATCCATCCCGGCGCGCTTGCCGCCGGCGGTCTCACATCAGATGGCATCGTCATCTAGTTACTCCATGTTGGCCGCAGGTCATCGCTCAGATTAGCGCGAAGTGCGGTGCGGATGCCATCGAGCATAGACGGCAGGCTGCGCACATTCCCCTTGACCGACTCGCGCAGCAACACCCATGCCACATAGAGGGCCAGCAGGCGCAGGCTGTGGTGCTTGCGATGGTAGCGCACACAGCTCTGGCCGAAGACCGTCCACCAGCGTAGCGACCTGGGGCTGTTCTTGGTGCTGCGTGAGACCTTGTGCCACAGGCGCGCCTCGGCCGAGTAGATGATCTGGTAGCCGGCCTTGCGCGCCTGCACGCAGAAGTCCCAGTCGTCGTAGTAGAAGAAGTAGCCCTCGTCGAATGCCACCGCCTCGGCCAGGGCGCGGGTGAGCAGCAGGCAGCAGCTCGGCGCGAACATGATCTCGGCGTCGCGGGCGAAGGCGGGAGTGTCGCGCCGCTTGCGCCCGCGCATCACAATGTTCGATGGCATCCAGCGGGCGTAGGCCCCGGCCGACCAGATCCGGTCGCGCTCCTCATAGTAGAAGATCTTCGGCATCACCACGCCGCAGCCGGGGTTGGCGCCCTGGGTGGCGATCATCTGTGCGACGAATATCGGGTCGCAGTCGAGGTCGTTGTTCATCGGCACGATGTAGTCGGCACCGCGCTGGAGAGCGATCTGGATACCAGCATTATAGCCGGCTGCAATGCCGAGATTCTTTGCGCAGCGGTGCAGCTCGGCCTCGGGGTGATCGGCGGCGATCCGGGCGGGGCTATCGTCGCTGGAGGCGTTATCGACCACCAGCACCCGGTAGCGCGGGTAGGCCAGGCCGCGCAGCGACATAAGGCAATCGTGCGTGTCGGCGTAGCCGTTCCAGTTCAGCACCACCAGGTAGACCAGGGGTGTCTGAGGGCGTTGCGCGATCAAAACTGCACTCCGTACTGGGAGAGGTTCGGAGAGGGCCTGGCCCTCTCCGAAAAACCTCACTCTTTCAAATCTATTCCGCTGGAGGCGTAGATCGTCTCCCAGGTCTCGGCGAGCCGCTCCCACACGTAGACACCTGCCCGCTCCCGCCCGGCGACGGCGAGGGCCTGCCGGCGGGGCGTGTCGCGCAGGAGACTGATGATCGCCTCGGCTAGGGCTGCTGCATCGCCGGGCCGCACCAACATCCCCGCCGCGCCGTGATTGAGCAGCTCGGCCCGATCTCCCACACCTCCCGTGATCACGGGTACGCCGAGGGCCATGCTCTCAACGAGCTTGAGCGGCGAGCGGGCGCGGGCTACCAGGTCGTCCCGCACCGGGTCAACGCTCAGGTCGGCCAGGGCCAGGTAGGCCGGCACCGCCCGGTAGTCTAGCTGACCGGTGAAGTATACCCGATCTCGCAAGCCAAATCGCGCGGCCAGATCGCGCAGCAGGGGCAGGTCCTCGCCGCCGCCGTGCCAGAGGCGGCCCTGCTGATCATCGGCGGCGGCCACCTCCGCGAACGCGTCGATTAGCAGGTCGACCGGGTGGTTCTGGAGGGCGAGCGACCCGGCGTAGGCGACAACGGGGCGGTTGGCGAAGCCGAGGGCGACCCGCAGGGCCTTTAGGGTGGCTACGGGCGGGGCCAGGAAGCTGCCCGCGTCCACCCCGTTCGGCACCAGGGCCACCGGCGCCACCCCGGCGCGGGCCAGCTCGGTGGCCAGGTGGCGCGTGTTCACCGTTACCCCGGCCGCCAGGCGCGGCAGCAGCCACTGCCAGAAGCCGAAGACAGCGCGCTGCCAGGCGGCGGGCAGGCGGTTGCCGCGCACCTCGTCGTCATCGCAGTCCACATAGAAGGGCCTGCGGCGCAGCAGGCGCACCGCCAGCAGGGCGGCCATCCCGTTCACCGGCTGGGGCTTGCCAAGGTGGTAGACATCGGCGGGCGAGCAGATCACGCCCCAGATCATGCCCAGGGTCGAGCTGGCCAGGACGCGCAGCAGATCGAGCGGGCCAAAGCGCGTGGGCACACTCGCAGCCTTGCGGGCGTGCATCTGGCCGACATACCAGACCTCCACACCATCCTGAACGAAGCGGCGCTGCAAACAGCTGGGCAGGTCGGGGTGCAGGGCCAGTATCCGCACCCGGTGGCCCCGGCGAGCCAGGGCGTGGGAGATCGGGAAGTAGCGCCGACCGGCGGGGCGATCCAGACTGGCGATCATCAGAAAGGTGATCCGCATCGGCTACCCCTGCACCCCGAGGTCGCGCGATGTCTCCTCGATCGTTGTCACCAGCTGCTGCCATGAGAAGCTCGTGGCGGCGTGGGCGGCCACATTGGCGCTATAGGGCGCGGCAAGCCCCTCGGTGAAGTAGCGGATGACCGCGTCAGCGAGGGCGCGCTCATCCTGGGGCGGCACCACCAGGCCGTTCACGCCATCCTCCACCACCTCGTAGAGCCCGCCGACCCGCGTCGTGATCACCGGCTTGCCAAACCCGAAGGCCAGCTGAACTACGCCGCTCTGGGTGGCCGAGACATAGGGCAGCACCACCACATCGGCGGCGTCGAAGTAGGGCCGCAGCTCCTCGTTCGGCACATAGCGGTTGATGATCGTCATCGCCTCGCTCACGCCGAACTCATCGGCGTAGCGCTGGTAAAACTCCGGGGCCGTCCAGAACTCGCCAACCACCAGCAGGTGGACGCTGATCCGCTCGCGGATCAGGCGCATAGCCTGGATCAGATACTCCAGGCCCTTGTAGGGGCGGACGAAGCCAAAGAAGAGCAATACGTGCGCGTCGGCGGGGATGCCGAGGTCGCGACGCAGGTGGGCGGGGAGGTCGCTGCTCTGGTGGGCCAGGTCGGCGTAGGTCGGGTGGTGGGCCTTCACCACCCGCGCCTGCGGCAGCATCGCCAGCAGGCGCAGGCGATCCTGCTCGCTGTGGACGATCAGGGCGTCGCCGCGGCGCAGCACCGTCAGGGCCAGACGCCGGTCGATCACGCCGCCGCCCTCGTGGGGCACCACATTATGGCAGATGAAGATGATCTTGACCGAGGTGTTGCGCTTGACCATGCTGGCGATCGCGGTGAGGCACGGCGTCCAGTAGGGCACCCACCACTGGAGGATCAGCACGTCGGGGTTGTCGGCGCGCACGCGGCGGTAGAGCCGCCACCATGTGAACGGGTTGATCGGGTCGAGGATATACTCGCAGTCGACGCGCAGCGGCGAGTTGCTGGGGTCGCGGTCGCTGCGACCAGACACCATCCAGCGCGGGTACTGGCGGGTGAACGAGTAGAGCGGCGCCGCATGGCCGGACGCGCGCAGCTGGCGCACCATGAGCGTCGTATAGTGGGCGATCCCGCCGCGAAACGGGTAGGTTGGGCCGACAACGCTGATCCGCACTAGCGCACCCTCCAGATCGTCACCCCGTCGCGGTGATAGACCTGCTCGTAGAGGGGCGAGGCGTCGATCCGCGCCGGGTCAAGGTACTCGTTGCCTGGGCTGGCGGCCGGGCCGTTATAGAGGTAGCGGAACCCGGCGGCCTTGATGGCGGCGTCCGCCTCGCGGGAGTCGATTGGGTGGGCCTGCACCGAGGCGTTCTCTGCGTTCACGCGCATGAGGTAATCGGGCGTAGGGCCGGCCTCCGCGCCGTAGGTGATCGGCGGGAGGTTGGTGGATCGCCCGGTGAAGAAGGTCAGCATCCAGCCGCCGTCAGACCCGGCGTAGAGCGTGCCCTCATAGGCCGTGAAGCTATTGACAAAAAATCGATCGCCCGGCGCGGTCTTGCTCGATATCCAGCTCATCGCGGCGAGGTCGGCCGGCTGGAATAGCTCGTTCCCCCGCTCGATGTTGGCGGGCTGCCAGCTGAGCCCCCAGGCGGCGAGGGCGATGCCGGCGACCGGCGCGAGGTAGCGCCCCCAGGGCAGGAGCCCGGCCCACACGCTAAGCTCGCCGAGGGTGATGCCAGACAGCGGGGCCAGCAGCATATAGCTGGCGATG
>JBAXES010000023.1:0-16610 GCA_037140315.1 Chloroflexales bacterium | reverse complement strand
GGGCGGCGCGCTGCACCGGCGGGCCGAGGCGGCCCAGCGCGCACTGGCGGTGGACGGCGAGCGGCTATCCGCCCTGGCCCGCCGGTGCTGCGCGCCGCTACGCTGGTGCAGCGCGCCCAGGTCGTCGCGCCGGCCGCGCAGGGCCTCGCGCAGGGCGCGCAGGTCGTGGGAGACCGCCAGCTGCGCGGCGCGGGCCTGGTCGAGGGCGGCCTCCAGGCCGACCGCCTCGGCGCGGGCGCGGGCGGTGAGCGCCAGGGCGGCGCGCCAGAGGTCGGCGTAGTGGCGCACCTGGAGGCGGCGCAGCTCGGCGCTCAGCTCGCGGTGCTGGCGGGCCTGGCCCGCCTGGCGCTTCAGCGAGCGCAGCCGCGGCTCCAGCTCGCCCAGCAGGTCGCCGACCCGCTGCAGGTTGCCGTCGGTCTCGCGCAGGCGGCGCAGGGCCTCGGCCTTGCGCAGCTCAAAGCCGCCGATCTCGGCCGCGTCCTCGAAGAGCCGGCGGCGCTCCTCGGGCCGCAGGGTCAGCGCGGCGTCCACCAGGCCCTGGTTGATGATCGTGTACGAGCCGCCCAGCGGCTCGGTGGCCTCCTGGACATCGCGCAGGCGCACGCGGGCCCGGTTGATAAAGTACTCGCTGTCGCCGGCGCGGGTGGCACGGCGGGCGATCGTCACCTCGTCGAAGTCCAGCGGCAGCAGGCGGTCGCTGTTATCGATCGTCAGCGCGACCTCGGCGAGGCCGGCGGGCGCGCGCCGCCCGCCCCCGGCGAAGATCAGCTCCTCCGAGCGCTTGCAGCGCAGGGCCGCGTGGCTCTGCTCGCCCAGCACCCAGCGCACGGCATCGGCGATGTTACTCTTCCCGCTCCCGTTCGGGCCCACCACGGCGGTGATGCCGGGGCGAAACTCGATCATAGTGCGGCTGGCGAAGGTCTTGAAGCCCTGGATGTCGAGGCGCTTGAGGTACATGTGGTGCGTAGGCCGGGTGAGCGCGGGAGCAGCGCCAGATTGTACCATACCTTCTGGGGCGGCGGAGCCGCCCCCACGCCCCCACGGCGCTATTGCGCGGAGCACGGCCCTGCGCTATACTCGGGGAGGCCGGACGCCCATGACGAGCCAGCGAACGCCCGTCGCGCCCGGCGCACTATTGTTATCAGGAGTGGTGTGATGGAACGGGTTCGCGCGCATGTGTTTATCTCAGGTCGGGTTCAGGGGGTTAACTTTCGGGCCTATATGCGCGACCGGGCGCGCGATGCCGGAGTCGAGGGCTGGGTGCGCAACCTGAGCGATAGCCGGGTCGAGGCGATCTTTGAGGGCACGCGGCCCGCAGTGCAGAAGCTGGTGAGCTGGTGCTACAGCGGCCCAGTCCACGCCGAGGTGGCGAAGGTTGAGCTAGCCTGGGAAGAGCCGACCGGAAAAGAGGGCAGCTTCAGCATCCTATGGTAGTGCGCTCGCGCACATACCCGGCCCCGCGCCAGCATCAGCGCGCCATAACCGTCTGTGCGCCCCGACCGTCTCGTCTAATCAGGTGACAACCGCCGATGTGAAAGGGCGCGCTGATGCAACGACCTCGCTGGAAGCTTATCACCAGCGTGCTGATGAGCCTCGTGATCCTGGCCCTCGCCTTCCTCAACCGGGACTGGATCATTGAGGCGTTCGGCCTCCTCCGCGAGGCACGGCCAATCTGGCTGATCCTCGCGCTGGCCCTGATCGGGCTGAGCTATCTGGTGAGCTCCCAGGTCTTTAATGTCGTCCTGCGCTCGCTCGGCTACAAGATGAGCCTCATGCGGCTGTGGGCCACGGCCCTGGTGGCGATTGTGGTGAGCCAGTCGGTGCCGGCGGGCGGCGTGGGCAGCTACGCCTTTCTGATGAGCAACTTCACCCGCCGCGGTATCTCATCGGGCGAGGCGGCCCTGATCGCCTCGCTAGAGACCCTCAGCTACGCGGTCTCGATGCTGCTGATCTTCGCCTTCAGCCTGTTCTACCTGGCCAGCCGGGGCCTGGCCACCGGCGAGTCGAGCTATGTGGCCGCGATCGTCGGCGTGGCACTGATCAGCGCGGTGGCCTTCGTGCTCACCCGCAGCGCGCTGACGCTGCGGAGCTGGCTGCTGGGGCTGAAGAATGGCCTCGCCCGGCTGCTCGGCCAGCGCTGGGGCGACGGCTGGGTGAACCATATTGTCACCGACCTGGCGCGCGGCCGCGACCTGCTCTCGAGCCGACGCCGCGACGTGGCCCTGCTGGTGCTCATCCAGATCAGCGCTCTGAGCGGCCACAGCCTAGCGATGCTGCTGGTGCTGCATAGCCTGGGGGTCAGCACCACCTTCGGGGCGGTGATGGCCGCCTTCGGCATCGCCCTGATCACCTCGACCTTTAACGTGCTTCCCGGCGGCGGCGGCACCGTCGAGGTGGCCCTGGTGACCGTGCTCAGCCAGCTTGGCGTTGGGCCGGCGGCCGTGCCGGCGGCGATCATCTTCCGCCTCTTCAACTTCTGGCTGGCGGCGCCGATCGCCGCCGCCGCCTACCACTGGCTCATGCACGAGAAGGTGACGCCCCTCGTGTCGCGCTACCAGCCGCACGAGGCCGCCGCCCAGCGCGCCGAGTGAGCTGCCTGCCGACGCCGTAACGCCGTAAGGGCGCAGCAGCCTGCGGCTGCTGCGCCCTTACGGCGTCGGGATAGCTACCCTGCCTACGCCGGGATCGCCGGCTGGTCGCTGCCCGGGTCGCCACGGCGGAACCAGCGCTGCCACTCGCGGTGCTCCCAGACCACCAGCAGCTGGGCGGCGTTGAAGATCGAGGAGTAGGTGCCGCTGATCAGGCCGATCAGCAGGATGGCGATAAAGTTGCGGATGCTCTGGCCGCCGAAGAGCAGCAGCGCGGTGAGGGTGAACAGCGTCGTGATCTGCGTATTGATCGAGCGCGGCAGGGTCTGCACGATGCTGTGGTTGACGATATTGTCGAAGATCTCGCCCGAGCGCCGGTTGATCAGGTTCTCGCGGATGCGGTCAAAGACCACAATCGTATCGTGGACCGAGAAGCTGAGGATGGTAAGCAGCGCGGTGAGGAAGAGCGCATCGACCTCAAGCCCGAAGAAGGTGCCGAGGATCGCGGCGACGCCAAGCACCAGCAGCACATCGTGGAGCATCGCGATGAGCGCGCACACGCCGTAGCGCACCGGGTGCGGGGCCTTGCGGAAGGCCCAGGTCAGATAGATCAGGATGAACAGCGAGGCGCCGAGCACCGCGATAATCGCGCTGCGCGTGCTCTCCTGGCTCACCGTCGGGCCGACGCTCTCCAGGCGCTCGCGGGTCACCTCGCCGAAGGCCGTCTTGAGCGCGGCGAACACCACGTTGATCTCGCTATTCGGGTCGGTGGCGCTCAGCGAGCGCGTGCGCACCAGCACCTCGGCGGCAGGCTTACCATCCAGCGTGGCCGAGCTCAGCTGCACCTGGGCGCCCTCGAAGCCACTCTTCGCGAAGACATCGACGATCGCGCTGGTGGTCACATCGGCGGGGGCCTTGCCGGGAAAGCGCAGGTCCCAGAGCGCGCCGCCGCTAAAGTCGATGCTCGGGCGCAGCCCAACCCGGAAGCCCCCGCCAGTGATCAGCGGGTTCAGCAGCAGGAAGTAGAGCCCGGGCAGAATGATCAGCAGCGATATGGTGAACCACCAGTAGCGATGGCGGACAAGGTTTTCCATGGCTGTATCCTGTAGTCCAGTCTTCGATGAGCTATACCGCCTCGGCGGGGGCGGTGGGGTCGACCGCCGACGTATTGCGCCGGTCGATCCCAAAGAGCCAGGCGTTCTGCTCGCTGAACACCGGCGTGGCCAGGCGCAGGAAGGTGCGGGTGACGACGATAGCTGTGAAGAGGCTGACCACGATGCCCAGGAAGAGCGTGATCGCAAAGCCCTTGATGATGCTCACGCCGAAGCTGTTGCCGAACAGGAACAGCACAATGCTGGTGATGATCGTCGAGGCGTTCGAGTCGCGGATGGCCGGCCACGACTCCTCAAAGCCGAGCTCAAGCGCCGTGCGGATGTCGCGGCCGCGGCGGTACTCCTCGCGCAGGCGGGCGAAGATCAGCACGTTGGCGTCTACGGCCAGGCCGATCGAGAGGATGAAGCCGGCGATGCCCGGCAGCGTCAGCGTGATCGGGATCAGCCGGTAGATCCCGAAGCTGATCGCCGTGTAAATCATCAGGGCCAGCGCCGCCAGGAAGCCGGGGAGCCGATAGAACAGCACCATAAATAGGGCCACCACGATCAGGCCGGCGATGCCGGCGGTGATGCTGGTGCGCACCGAGTCCTGCCCGAGGGTCGCCGAGACCGTGCGGCTCGTCTCCACCACCAGCGGGATGGGCAGAGCGCCATACTTGAGCTCGTTGAGGATGCGGTCGCGGTCAACAGTGCTATTCGTCTCGATCACGCCGGAGCCATTCGGCAGCGCTGCATTGATCACCGGACAGCTGACCACCGCGCTATCGAGAACAATACACATCGGCTTGCCGACGCTCGCCGAGGTGAACTTCTCAAGACCAAGCGCCGAGTTGCCCTTGAAAGCAAAGGCGACCGCAGGCTTGCTGCCCAGCGTGCCGCCCTGCGAGAAGGCCGGCTGCACTGCGCTGGTGTCGAGGTCCTTACCGTCGGTGATGCTCTGGTAGATCGGGCCGGTGGCGGCGGTGTTCGTCACCGTGTTCGTGCCGGTCAGCGGGTTCGTGCTCGCCAGCTTCGCCGGGTTCGGCTCGCCGGTCGTGCGCACCACCGTCCCGGTGGGGATGTACTGGCCCTGGGGGTCGATAAACTCCAGCCGGCCAGTGCCGCGGAGCGTCTCAACCGCCTGCTCAGGGTTTTCCACGCCCGGCAGCTCAACAATGATCCGATCATTGCCGGCCACCTGCACCACCGTCTCGCCGACGCCAAGGCCGTTGACCCGACGCTCAATCACGCCGGCCGCCGTCTGCACCTCATCCTTCGTGGCGGCGGCGCTGGTTGTCCGCAGCAGCACCTGGATGCCGCCCTGTAGATCCAGGCCGAGGCGGAAGCGCACATCGCGCCCAAGGAAGCTCTGGCTAGGGGCGAAGTTGATGAAGAGCGCCACCCCAGCGACAATCGCGATCAGCAGCAGGGAGTAGAGATCTCGGCTACGCACAGTGAACCACCCGATTCCGTTGTCAACTGATTGCAAACCGCGCCATTATAGTCGCGGCCCCCACGAGTGTCAACACCTGCCGGGTTTGTCTACCCAGCAGGCGCATAACCAGCTTTTTGTGGGAGCGGCCGCCGCCCCCACACCCTCACCGTAGGCGGGTTTGGGGCGCAGCCCCAAGCCCGCCTACTTCCCGGCGGCGCGCAGGGCGGCGTCGATCGTCGCCGCCAGCTCGCTCGCGCTCACCTGCTTACCGTTCACATCGAAGGTCGGCGTGGCGTTCACCCCGGCGGCGACGGCCGTCTGCGCCGACGCCTCGATCAGCGCGCGGTTGGTCCCGCCGCTCAGGCAGCTGTCGAAGGTGCTGCGGTTCAGGCCGAGCTGGCCGGCGTAGCTGCTAAAGATATTCGCCGGCGCGCTCAGCTCGGCCCACTGGTCCTGGTTAAGGAAGAGCATGTCGTGCATCGGCCAGTACTTGGCCTGATCCTGATCGCCGGCGCAGCGGGCGGCCTCGGCCGATACCTGGGCATTTCGGTGCATCGAGAGCGGCAGCTCGTGGTAGATGAACTGCACCTTGCCGGTGTTCACGTAGTCGCGGTCGATGATCGCGGCCAGGCTCTTCTCGTAGAAGGCGCACGAGGGGCACTGGAAGTCGCCGTACTCGATCACCTTAACGCCGGCCTCGGGGCTACCTTTATAGTAGTGGCCCTCGGCGGTGCGCCCGATCGGCGCGGTGACGAGGGTCGAGCTGCTCGACGCGTCTTTGCGCAGCGCGAAGACGCCGACAAATCCGAGGACGAGGACGAGCACCCCACCAATGATCAGGTAGAAGGTTGTCAGCGGACTGCGACTTTTACGCGCGACTTTTCGGCCGCGCTGGCCCTGCACACTCATGGGTCGCTCCTACATTTCCGATACTAGCCGGTAGCTTGTTAGACGCCGGTGGGAAAACTACGGTATCACGGGCATTATAGCGAGGCGGGGGGCGGGGGTCAAACCATGTTTGCGCCTAGATAGCCAGGCCATCCTTAGTTTGTCCCGTTTATGCACAGCTTGTGATTTTATGCCACCGGCGTGATAATGGAGGTGGTGGCGAGTTTCGCAAAAAAGAAGCTGTTTTACTAATAAAACCCTTGGACATATAAAGCACCCTGTTGTATAATTATCAAAGATTGCAGGTCACTTCTGTATGCGGCAGCGCGTAGGTCACGCAGGCGTCACAGCCTGGCTTTGGGCTGCGGAGAGGGAAAGGCGCGGTGCGTTCCCTCGGCCCAGATACGCCGCATACGAGAGGTGCCACGTACAGTTCACCGCCCGCAGGATGCCAGGGAGGTCACGATGACCAGTGCCGGTACAACCCCAGCCGTCGCAGCCCGACGACCTGATGTTACGCCAGCAGGTGGTTCCTTGATCGAGTTAAGCCCAGACTCGATCAGCACGCCGCTCCGCCCCGTCGAGTCGATCCGCCCGCTTAAGATCCTCTTGATCACCCCAAAGGGGAAGAAAGAGGAGGACACCAGTCAGAAGGCTCTCTTCTCGATGGCGGTAGGTGTGCTCGTGAGCATTACGCCGCCACAGCACCAGATCGAACTGACCGATGAGCTCTTCGGCGATGTGATCAACTACGATGGCGACTATGACCTGGTCGGCATCACCACCCGCTCGCTAAACGTGAACCGGGCCTACGAGATCGCCGACGCCTTCCGGGCGCGCGGCACGAAGGTTGTGCTTGGCGGCGTCCACGTCTCATTCAACTACGAGGAGGCCCTGGCCCACGGCGATTGTGTGGTCAGCGGCGAGGCCGAGAACCTCTGGGCCACGCTGCTCCAGGATCTGGCCGACGGCAAGCTCCAGCGCCGCTATGAGTCCAGTAACTTCCCGCCGGTCAACGAAGTGCCGATCATCGACTATGAGCGCATCTTCCTGTGCAGCAAGCGCGGCCAGGTCGACTCGCGCAAGTCGATCCCGATCTATATAACCCGCGGCTGCCCCTTCACCTGCTCGTTCTGCGTCACGCCGAATTTCACCGGGCGGCTCTACCGCATGCAAACCCCCGAGGACATCCGCGCGCAGATCACCACCGCCAAGCGGGTCTGGTTCCGCGAGTCGCGCTATGGCAAGAAGCCCTGGTTCATGTTCACCGACGAGAACCTGGGGGTCAACAAGCAGCGCATGTGGGAGGTTATGGAGGTCCTGGCCGAGTGCAACATCCGCTTTAGCAGCTTCATCAGCCTGAAGTTCCTCGACGATAAAAAGACGGTCGATCTGCTGGTGAAGGCGGGCTGCGCGATGGCGCTGGTCGGCTTCGAGTCGATCAACCAGGAGACGCTCAAGGCCTATAACAAGGGCCGGATCAACACGGCGGCCGACTACTCGCGGATCATCAGCGACTGCCGCAAGGCCGGGCTGCCGATCCAGTGCAACTTCCTCGTCAACCCCGCGCTCGACACCTACGAGGATATGGACGCCACGATGAAGTTCGTGGTCGAGAACGCCCTGGTGATGCCGATCTACTCGATCCTCACGCCCTACCCCGGCACCCAGCTCTACATCGACTATAAGGCCCAGGGGCTGGTGGTCGATGAGGACTGGGATAAGTACACGGCCCACAACCTGGTGGTGCGCTGCGACCGCTACGACCCCTACGACTACCAGATCAAGTATATGGAGCACTTCCTTGGCATGTTCACATGGCGGGCCAACATCCGCCGCGTGCGTATGAATAACAATAAGCTGATCACCACGGTGACCAGCCTGCACTTCCGCCGCAACCTGCAGGATCAGCTCGAGAACTGCAAGAGTGGCCCGCGCCGCCCGCTGGCGCAGCATAACCTGCCCGCGCCGCCAGCCGCCGCCGCCAGCGAGCCAGTCGAGACGGCCTGAAGTCCCATTACTTACCGAAGAGGTTCCGCATGAGCATGGCTATTGCGCCAGAGACGATTGAGCAGACCCGCAAGCCCTTCGTCGCCCCTACCAAGCGTAAGAAGTGGCTGATCATCCAGCCGAAGAGCAATACTCCCCTGATGGTCGACTCAGGCAAGGTGAGTATGCCGCTCAACCTGATGATGGTCGCCACGATGGCGAACACGCACTTTGATATTGACTTCCTCGATGAGCGCATCGGCGATGAGGTCCCCCAGGACTTCTCTGAGTACGATGTGATCGCCATGACGTCGCGCACGCTCAATGCGAAGCGGGCCTATGCGATCGGCGACCGGGCCCTCGCGCAGGGCAAGAAGGTGATCCTCGGCGGTGTCCACCCCACCATGCAGCCCGAGGAGGCGATCCAGCACTCCAGCGCGGTGGTCTTCGGCGAGATCGAGTCGATCTATGACCAGCTGACCCAGGATATCTACGAGAATACCCTGCGGCCGATGTATAAGCCGGCGCCGGAGGCGGGCTGGAAGCCGCTCACCGAGATGCCGCGCCCCGACTTCCGCTTCACCCGCACATCGAAGCACGCTAAGAACTACTCGGAGCGGCTGCCGTTGCTCGCCACCAAGGGCTGCCCGGTCGGCTGTAACTTTTGCTGCACCCCGCGCATCTACGGGAAGACCTTCCGCACCCGCGAGTCGGACCATATGCTCGCCGAGATCAAGGCGCACCAGGATCGCGCCGGCAGGGCGGACCTGCGCTTCTCGTTTATGGACGACAATATCTGCTTCAAGCCGGCCTACGCCAATGAGCTCTTCAACGCGCTGGTCGATGTGGGCGCGAAGTGGAACGCAAATATCTCGATGAACTTCCTTGAGAAGCGCGAGTTCGTCGAGCTGGCGGCCAGGGCCGGCTGCGAGATGTTCAATGTCGGATTCGAGTCGGTCTCGCCCGAGACGATCAAGTATGTGCATAAGGGATCGAACCGGGTGGCGAACTACGAAGAGGTGGTCGCCAATGTCCACAAGCAGGGCATCGCCATCCAGGGCTACTTCATCTTCGGCTTCGACACCGATACGAACAGCAGCTTCCAGCACACCTTCGACTTCATCATGAAGAACCGGATCGAGTTCCCGGTCTTCACCATCGCCACGCCCTTCCCCGGCACGCCCTGGTACGAGGAGATGAAGCCGCGGATCGCCCACTTCGACTGGGACAAGTACGACACCTTCCACTACATGTATGAGCCGGCCAAGATCGAGCGCGAGCAGTTCCTCAAGAACTTCATCAAGGTGCAGCGCGCGGTCTACTCGTGGCCGGGGATCTATAAGCGTATGGCCGGTCGCAAGCTCGACTGGGTCTGGCTGGTCAATATCGCCATGCACTACTTCTCGCAGCGGCTGACGCCCGACATGCTGATGTAGCTTGGTGAGGGTGTGCCGCACCCTCACCAAGCCCCCCCCCTGCCCCAACCTCTTTGTGTGCCAGGCAGGCACATGCTGCACTGATGGTGTTGCGGCGCGGCTACGCCGCGCCGCAACACCATCAGTGTTTCGTGGGAGCAGCTTCGCCGCTCCCACGCCCTCACCGTCCCCCCCTTGTCGTACATGCTAGTGCTATAATACCCTTCCTGGCAGCGACGACATCCTAGAACGATCTGTACCCAATATCTCACTCCATGAATATTCCCGAGCAGATCGGCAACTACACCCTCGACCGCGAGATCGGCAGCGGCGCATCGAGCCAGGTCTGGCTGGCGCACCACACCAAGCTACCCGCACACCTGGTGGCGGTGAAGGTGCTCATGTCGCAGGATCGTGAGGCCACCCGCCGCTTCGAGCGCGAGGCCCTCATCGCCGCACGTCTGCACCACCCCAACGTCGTCCAGCTCTACGACTACGGCTACGCCCAGCCCTTCTACTACACCCTGATCGAGTATATCCCCGGCGGCTCCCTGCGCCAGCTGGTTGAGAAGCATGGCCGCCTCCAGCTCGACGCGACCCTGGCCATCTTCCGCCAGATCGCCGCCGCCCTCGACCACGCCCACAGCCTCGGCATCGTCCACCGCGATGTGGCCCCGGGCAACATCCTGATCGAGCAGGGCAGCGGCCGCGCCCTCCTGACCGACTTCGGCATCGCCCGCGAGAACGGCCAGTCGATCACCGTCGCCAACGCTATTATGGGCACGCCTGGGTTCTTCTCGCCCGAGCATATCCAGGGGTCGCGCGCTGTCACCCACCTCTCCGACCTCTTCTCGCTCGGCGTGGTGCTCTACCATATGCTGAGCGGCCAGATGCCCTGGGACGAGCCGCCCGGCCTGCCCGACAACCCCGGATTTAGCCCCCCCGCCGCCCTGCGCCAGCGCGGCGTCGATAGCCTTCCCGGCGATGTCGACCGGGTGCTGCAGACCATGCTCGCCCTCGACCCGGCCCGGCGCTTCCCCTCGGCCCGCGCCGCCGTCGATGAGCTCGACCGGATCTTCTCCCGCCACCAGATGACCACCCAGATCGTGCTCAGCTCTACCCCCGCCTCTGCCCCGCCGCCCGCCGAGTTTCGGTCGGGCGGGATCATCTCCAACGATGTCGAGACGATCCTTGGCCCCGACCTGATCCGCGCCCCGATCGATAAGGCCCACCGCCGCGCCGAGGAGCTGCGCAGCCCGACCCTGATCAGGTCGCTCCTCGACACATGGGCGGCCGAGCATCGCCTCGGCCTGCGCCGCAAGTTCCTCGGCCGCCTCGCGCGCCTACATAAGGTCAGCAGCTCGAACGTCTACTTCTACCGCCTGCGCCTGCTCTATGAGCAGCGCAGCCTCGCCGAGGATGATGAGGAGCCCGACCGTAACGCGCAGCCCTTTGCCCTGACCCCGGAGGTTGACCGCTGGAGGATCGAACTGCCCCCCGTCACAGACTTTGTGGCGCACCCTGGCGACCGGGTCATCCTCCCCGGATCCACCCGCATTGTCTCCTGCAAGCCCTGCGAGGGCCGCGGCTCCACCCCCTGCCCGCGCTGCAACGGCAAGCAGCGTATCCTCGTCTCTCGCCCGACGGCCCTCCCCGCCGGGGCCGCCGCCGCCGCCGCACCGCTCGCCAGCGGGTCCGAGGGCGGGGTGCGCCCCCCAAACGGCCGCGTGCGCGGCGCTACGACAATGGCGGCCAGCGTGCCGGCGGCCAGCGCGCCGCGCACCGAGCAGGTGCTCGTGCCATGCCCCGAGTGCGCGGGCCGCGGCGGGATCACCTGCACCCGCTGTGAGGGGGTTGGCCGGCTCATCCAGCGCAAGGCCTTTCGCTGGAGCCGCAGCACCGCAGTTATCCAGAGGCAGGACGACCGGCCCGCCCTCGATGAGCGCTGGCTCCACCGCACCTGCAAGGCCGAGGTGATCTATAACGAGCGCCAGGCCGGCGGGTTTCGCCCTGAGTGGTCTATGATCGCCACCCTCGCGCCCATCCTCGCCCAGGCCCAGCAGCGCGTCAACGCCGACACCCGGATCGTGCTCAGTGAGGTCACCGTCAGCTTTATCCCCGTCACCGATATTGTCTTCGACCTCGGGAGGCCTGGCGATAGCGGGCTCTATAAGCTGACGATCTACGGCTTTGAGCAGATGATCCCCGCCGACTGGCGCTTCTTTAACTGGGAGCGGGTGATCACGATCTGTCTTGTCACCTTTTTTGCTACGATCACGATCATCATGGCCTTCTTCGCCTTTTCTTAGGCCCTCAGATTCGCCACCCCACATGCGAGCACAAAGGCGATTCACGGGCAGGTCATAGCTTGTACTAGTACTGTGGGTGATAAGAATCTGATAAGCGGGGGAGGAATGTCCTATTGAGATACCGAGCAGCAGTCAGTATTGTAGAAGAGACTCGGCAGTGGCCGCTATTCCTCCATGCACAACCTCGACCAACCACTATAGCAAGGCTGTCTCTGCGTCATACAGTGTGGCTCGCTGGCCCGGCTCACAATCGCTGCGATGAATGTCGTGGCCGTGGTATCCAAGGAGCGACTCTATGGATCGTCCGCGCTCAAGCCACCGGAGTCTACCCGGCGGCATCAGCCTCCGTAGACCCTGCGTCCAGATCAGCCTTGCCCTCGCCCTCATCCTGCCCCTGCTGAGCTTTGGGGCGCACGCTATCCTGGCCCAAGGCTCCTTCTTCACGGTCAACCTCAGCTCGGCGGATAGCATGATCGAGGGTAACACCGGATCGAAGGTTGTTAACTATGTTGTTCTGCTCTCACAGCGGGTGGGCATCGGTCAGTCGATCAGCATCCAGATGACGACCATGCCGACGGCCGGCAGCCCGGCAACTCCGGGTGGCGTGGACTACAGCGCGCTCACGACCGACCTCAGCTTTAGCCCCGGCGATAGCCAGAAGTCCTACCCGGTGACGATCATTGGCGACACCATCGACGAGCTGAACGAGGGCATCGTCATCCGCGCCACGGTCACCGCCTCGAATGTGGCCGGTATCCCGGTGGGCTATATCCTCGACACCGTCGCGATGATCATCGACGACGACAACCCGACGGTCCAGGCGATCAGCGCGCCGAGCGCCACCGAGGGCCTGAACCCCACGATGGACTTCGTCATCACCCTGGATAAGGCGGGCGCCGCCGAAGATGTCACCATCGCCTATCAGACGGTGGCAGGGACGGGGGTAGGCTTCGCGACCGATGGCCTCGACTACACCGGCACGGCGAGCGGCACCCTGGTGATCCCAAAGGGCTCCACCACCGGCACGATCTCCATCCCGGTGCTCGACGATCTGATCAATGAGCCCGCTGAGACGTTCCAGCTCCAGCTCCTCGATACGCTGTCGCTCGGCGTCAATACGCCCTTCGCCCAGACATTCGCCACCGGCACGATCACTAACCGCCATAATGAGGCGCCGACGATCGGCTCCGGCCAGACCTTCAGCGTCCCCGAGAACAGCCCGGCCGGCACCGCCGTCGGCACGGTCAGCTTTGACCCCACCGACGGGCCGGCCCCGACCCTCAGCGTGACCGGCGGCAGCGGCCAGGCCCTCTTCAGCATCGACCCCAGTACCGGCGCGATCACCGTGGCGCCCGGGGCGATCCTCAACTTCGAGGCCACCACGAGCTACACGCTCGACGTCACCGTCTCGGACGGGGGTGCCAGCGCCAGTACCACGATCACCATTAATATCACAAATGTGAATGACCCCCCGGTCATCGACGTCAACGGCGCAGCGAGCGGGATCGACGGCACCGCGGCCTTCAACGAGAATGCCCCCCCGGTCGGCATCACCACCCCCAGCCTGACGGTGAGCGACCAGGATAGCACCGCGATCACCAGCGTCGTGGTGACGATCACCGACCTGGCCGATGCCACGGCCGAGGCCCTGGATGTGACCGGCGGCCTGCCGGCTGGCTTCACCAAAGTCTACGACAGCGCCACCGGCACGCTCACCCTCAGCGGGCCGGCGACAGCGCTCGCCAATATTACGACGCTGCTCCAGACCCTGACCTACAGCAACACATCGAAAGACCCCGGCACCTCGCGCACGATCAGCCTCGTGGCGACTGACGACCACACGCCGGGGGCCACCAGCAGCCCGGCGACCAAGATCGTCATCACCATCACGCCCAACCCCGACCCGCCGACGGTGACTCCGAACACCGGCCTGACGCTGAGCGAGGGCGGCAGCGCGAACATCACCAGCGCGCAGCTGGCGGCCAGCGACCCGGACACCGCGCCAGCGAGCCTGGTCTTCACCATCACGTCGGCCCCAACAAAAGGGCAGCTGCGGAGAGATCGCTTCACCCTAGCGACGGGCAGCACCTTCACCCAGGCCGACATCGATGGCGGGCTGATCAACTACGCCCACGACGGCAGCGAGCCCGCCGCCGAGGGCTTCGCGTTCACCCTGAGCGACGGCACGACCACCCTGAGCGGGACGTTCGTAATCACGATCACACCGGTGAACGACGCCCCAGTGATCAGCCTAACCATCGGGCCGACGAACTACCAGATCGGCTCCGCATCAGCGATCATCGACGCCGGGGTGACGGTGACCGACAGCGACTCACCAACCTTTAACGGCGGCCAGCTCCGGGTCGATATCACCGGCGGCAGCTCCGGCGACACCCTCGGGGTTCGCAGCGATGGCGTTGACCCTGGCCAGATCGGCGTGATCAGCAATGTGATCTTCTTCGGCGGCGTAAACGTCGGCACGATCAGCACCAGCACCAACACGACTCTGCTGATCGTGCTCAATGCCGCCGCCACCCCGGAGGTAGCCCAAGCCATCGCCCGTAACATCAGCTTCAGCACTACGACGCCGCCCACCTCGTCCGGGTCGCCTGTGGCGACCTTCACCGTAAGCGACGGCACACTCACCAGCCTGCCCGCCAGCAAGTCGATCGCCTTCAACCATGCGCCAGTGGCCGTCGATGACGTATTTATCGTGACGATGAACAGCAGCGCCGAGCCTATGGCTGCGCTTAGGAATGACAGCGACCCCGACCAGAACACGCTGACGATCACGGCGGTAACGCAGGGCGCCCACGGGGTCGCGGCGATCGGCACCGCCGCCGCGAACATCACCTATACGCCGACCACCGACTACCTCGGCCCAGACAGGTTCACCTACACTATCAGCGACGGCCGCGGCGGAAGCGCCACGGCGACGATCAATCTGACGGTGCAGAAGGCGACGCTCTATCTGCCCGTGATCATGAAGCCGGCCTACGCCGATCTGACGGTCAGCTTCAAGGTAACCCCCACCGCCCCGGTGGCCGGTGAGCAGACCAGCGTCGAGGTGACGGTGACCAATATCGGCGACGGGCCGGCATCGAACTTCTGGGTTGACTTCTACATCGACCCCACCGCCACGCCACTGGTGAACGACCGCTGGAATGACCTCTGCCAGCCCGAGGGCTGGCCGTGCTACGGCCTGGCCTGGTACTACACGGGCACGCTGGAGCCTGGACAGAGCGTGGTGCTGAACAGCAATCAGCAGAGCGCGGACAACCCGAACGGCTACGCGCCGGGCTACACCGTATGGCCAGGCTACTTCTACAACGGTGTGACCAAGCTCCACGCCTTCGTCGACACATGGAACCGCGATGTGAGCGGAGAGATCCGCGCCCCGAATGGCGCCATCTACGAGAGCAACGAGTCGAACAACAGCGCCGCGCAGGATATCACAGTCGAGTTCGGCCTCCTGCCAGCGCAGGCCGAGCTGAATAGCATCGACCGCCTGCCGGGGCGCAACTAGTCGCAGATAGATGGGCCAGGGCGAGCGGACTCACCCTGGCCCGTTGACACAACGTTCTTTATCAGATCAGGAGGAGCGCCTTATGCGAAGACAAATTGCCAGCTTTGCCCTGATGGTCTGCGGTATCATCGCCCTGGTAGGCGGCCTTACGATGCTGCCATCAGCAACCACCGCGTCGGCGCAGGCCCCCGAGCCCTCACCTCGGCCAGCCCTTCAGCCCACCCTTCAGACTGGGGGCAATAAGCCAACGGCGGTTATCCCCGGTCGGCTGACCGGGACGATCATCGATATGCGCACCGGCGCGCCGATGCCTGGGGTCGCCGTGGCTATCGGCGATCAGATCATCTACAGCGACTCCAACGGCAACTACGATATCTGGCTCACCTCGGGCTACTACCAGCTTGAGCTTAAGCCGACAGACGCCCAGGGCAAGCCGATACAGCCGGTTCAGCAGGTGGCGGTGGGGCCAGGCGATACGGTGGTGGTACACCTCTTCTTTACCAGCCCCGCACCGACCGCCATCGTCGATGCCACCTCAGCCGCCCCACAGGCTGCCACGCCAACCCCAACCGTCGCGCCAGCCGTCGCGCTCCCGCGGCATATGCCGGACACCTCAGTGGCCCACACCTCGGTGACCCACCCTATGGCGGAGATCACATCGGCACCGAAGGGCCTGCCGGTCACAGCTGCCCCGGCGGGGCTCAGCTCCCCAGGCACGTGGCTGATCTGCGGCGCGCTGATGCTTGGCCTTGGGGCCCTGATCCAGATCGCCCCGCGCCGCCGCCGCCGCCAGCGCGCCACCAGCGATGAAGATCTCCTCTCGGATCTGCTCAGCCGCGACCTGTAGAGCTCGCCCCGCAGGGGGTGGGGCGCTGCGCCGCACCACAAGACACGAGCGTGAGGGGCCACCCCCTCACGCTCGTGTCTTTGGCGATCACCAGCGGACGATGACGGGCGTGCCGAGCGGCGCCCAGGCGTAGAGCCAGGCGGCCTGATTGAGCCCCACGTTGATACAGCCGTGGCTGAGCCGCGCCCCCGTGCCAAAGCGGTTATGCCAGTAGGTGCCGTGGATCGCCACCCCGCCCACCACATACATCACATTAGGCACATCGGGCACCCGGTAGTGCTCGCCGCCCAGGGTGCCCTCCATGGTCTGCGAGCGCAGCTTGGCGTAGACGGCGAAGGTGCCGATCGGCGTGTTGAAGCCATCGCGGCCGGTGGAGACCGGCGCATCGTAGACCATAGCGTCGCCCTCGTAGGCGTAGAGCCACTGGTCGCCGATATCGACGATGATGTACTTGCCGCCGCGGGCGGCGGGCGCGGCGGGCATGGCTGCGGGGGCGTCCGTCGGCGCGGGGGCGTCCGTCGG
>JBAXES010000022.1:0-16736 GCA_037140315.1 Chloroflexales bacterium | reverse complement strand
CCGCCGGAGCGTCAGCTGCGTCGAGCAGCGTGTCAAGCAGCTCGCTCTCAGCGACTTCTTCCCTACGTACCTGATCGGTCATCTCCTGGATCCCTCCTGCGTTGATGGACAAGCGTGCCTGTTCCTATTACATCTGCATCTGCCGGCGGACGGCCTGCACCAGGCCGTCGTCGTGCAGATCTTCGAGCCGATAGTAGCGCCCCTGAAGGTGCTCGGACAGCCGCCGTGACAGCCCCCGCTCGAAGTTCGGGTGCTCGGTATCGATCACGATGGCGCGAATATCGCGCGAGGCGATCAGATCGGCGATGGCATATGCCTCTTGCTGCGGCGGTGCGTTGCCGATGGCGACATTTGCCTGTCCATCGGTGAGCAGCACCATCAGCGGGACAATCTCTGCATCCTGGCGGCGCGCCCGCTCTAGCAGCTCATATGCGGTGAGCATACCGCGTGCCAGGGGCGTCTTCCCGCCGGTCGGCATGGTCTGTAGCCGGCGCTGCGCCAGCTCGACACTATTGGTGAGCGGCAGGAGCACCCGTGCGTAGTCGCGCTGGAAGCTCACGAGGCCCACCTGATCGCGGCGCTGGTAGGCGTCGCGCAGCAGCGAGAGCACCGCCGCCTTGGTGGACTGCATACGCTCCTCTGCGGCCATGCTCCAGCTCGCGTCAACGACAAAGCAGACCGCGTTGCGCGTGCGGCGCACCCGCACTTTTTGGCGCAGGTCGCTCCGCGTGATCAGCACCTTTGGCCGGCGCCGATGCGGGGTGTGGGGCTGATGCACCAGCTCCGCGCGGCGCTTGCGCTGGTAGATCGCCGCCTCGCGCAGGGTTGCGTCGAGGGCCAGATCGGTGACGCGCGGGACAATCTGGCTAGTGATATAGCGGCCCTGCTTGCGTGTCGTGCGGGTGCGCGAGCGCTTGCCGGGCGATCGACGTTGCATCCGGTCGGCAGAACCCTCCAGGCGGCGCGTGCGGAACATCTGGTCGGCATCGAACTGCTTGCCGCCGGTGTTTTTGTCGCTCGACTGCTGGCCCTCGCTGGTGCCGGCGCTGCCGATAGGGGTCACGCTGCCACCCCCAGAGCTATTGTCGTTATCGTCGCCGCTCTCGCCTGTCTCCGTTTTGTCACCTACCTCAGACTTTTTTTTTACGTCCTCGCCCGCTGTGCCCTCGGCCGGCTTCCCGCTGCGCTCGAGGATCTGGGCGATGCGCTGCTCATCCACCTTGATCTCGGCGAAGGGCTGGCGACGCATGCGGTGGGGCAGCGCGAGCTCAGCGGCAAGGCGAATATCCTCGGCGCTCAGCGTGATCCGACCGCTCCACGCTGCGTGGGTGCGGGCCGTCTCTAGGATTGTGAGGTCGGCGCGGTGCCCATCAACGCCCAGCTCAAGGCAGAGCCCGGCCACTGCGGCCATATCGGGCGTCTCAATGCGCACCTTCGTCAACATATCGCGGGCCACGGCGATCCGGCTGGCGAGATCGCTCTCGCTGCCCTGCCACTGCGCCATAAAGGCCTGCGGGTCGGCCTCGTAGGCCATACGTCGCTCGATCACCGCCACGCGTGAGGCGATATCCGTGAGGCCAACCACCTCGACGGCAAGGCCGAAGCGGTCGAGCAGCTGCGGGCGCAGCTCGCCCTCCTCGGGGTTCATCGTGCCGACCAGGATGAAGCGAGACGGGTGCGAGATGCTCACGCCCTCGCGCTCAACCGTGTTCACGCCCATCGCGGCCGCGTCGAGGAGGATGTCGACGAGATGGTCGTCGAGCAGATTAACCTCGTCAACATAGAGCAGGCCGCGGTTCACCTGGGCGAGCAGGCCCGGCTCAAAGCGGCGAAGGCCCTCGGTGATCGCGTGCTCGAGGTCGAGCGAGCCGACGACGCGATCCTCCGAGGCCGACACCGGCAGCTCGACCAGGCGAGTCGACCGATCAAGCGTCGGCAGATCGGCCCCGGCGCGGCGGGCCTGGCAGTTTGCGCAGAGCCCAGCGGTGCGATCGGGTTCGCAGCTGTAGGGGCACTCGGCGACAACGGTTATCGAGGGGAGGAGGCGGGCGAGGCCGCGCACCGCCGTAGACTTGGCCGTGCCCTTCTCGCCGCGGATGAGAACGCCGCCAACCCGCGAATTGACCGCATTGAGGATGAGCGCGCGCTTAAGCCGCTCCTGGCCAACAATCGCGGTGAATGGATATACTGGGCGCAATACTGAAGTGCTCACAACAATAAAAATCTTCCAGCCCGTAACGAGCTAGAAGCACTAGCAGCAGCGCCGTGATCCGATGTGGCGTTTCGACCAAACAATGCCGATAGGAACCGACATAACACGGCTGTTGCCCGCGCGCTTAGGGTAGTATCGCGATAGATGTTCACGACCGCGTTATTGTCGCACAAAGCCTAGCAAAAGTCAAATCTCATATATCAGTTATTTATCAGCCGCCAGGCATAGCCCCTCCGCCATGGCCTAGGACAGCTATGCTATAATCTAGCGCTGACCACCAATGCAACCAACAGTATCTGTTATCACAAAACTACCTCTTCACCTCTGGAGTATATCCGTGGGCTTTAACCCGATAAATTCGCTGTTTGGAGCCTTTAGCCGCGATCTCGGGATCGACTTGGGCACCGCCAACACCCTCGTCTACGTGCGGGGCAAGGGGATTGTTATCAGCGAGCCCTCCGTTGTGGCAATTGATCGTAAGACGAAGCAGGTTCACGCCGTAGGGGCCGAGGCCAAGGCGATGGTCGGCAAGACGCCGGCGAACATCATCGCCGTGCGGCCGCTCAAGGATGGCGTGATCGCCGACTTCGACGTGGTCGAGAAGATGCTGGCCTACTTTATCAAGAAGGCCCACACATACTCATCGGTGCGCCTGATGGACCCACGCCCACGGGTCGTGGTGGGCGTGCCCTCCGGCGTCACCGAGGTAGAGAAGCGCGCCGCCCGCGATGCGACGCTGAACGCGCGAGCCCGTGAGGCCTACATCGTTGAGGAGCCGATGGCGGCGGCGATCGGTGCCGGCCTGCCGGTCGAGGAGCCGATGGGATCGATGATCGTCGATATCGGCGGCGGCACGACAGAGGTTGCGGTGATCTCCCTCGGCGGGATCGTGATCAATCACTCAATCCGCACCGCCGGCGATGAGATTGACGAGGCGATCATCCAGTTTGCCCGCCGCGAGTACAACCTGCTGATCGGCGAGCGCATGGCCGAGAAGGCAAAGATCGCCGCCGGCTCGGCCTACCCCCTCGATGAGGAGATCAAGGTGGTACTGCGCGGACGAGACCTGCTCACCGGCCTGCCCAAGGCCGTTGAGGTCAGCAGCGTCGAGATCCGCGAGGGCATCGCCGGGCCGATCAACGCGATCGTCGCCGAGGTGCGCGCCGCCCTGGAGGAGACCCCCCCTGAGCTGGTGGCCGATGTGATGGAGCACGGGATCACCCTGGCCGGCGGCGGCTCGCTGCTCCACGGCCTCGATAAGCGCATCGCTGCTGAGACGCGCATGCCCGTCCACGTGGCCGAGGACCCGCTCTCGTGCGTGGCCCGTGGGGCTGGCAAGATGGTTGAGAACTTTGAGAACCGGGTCTACCAGGATATCCTCACCCGCACTCAGAGCAGCCGACGGGCAAAGCTGTAAGGGCGCAGCCGCGCGCGAAGCGCGCGGCTGCGCCCCCCTTCTATAGGGCGGTATGCGCGACTACCTCGATGAAACTTCGATCAAGCTGCGGCGCGAGCGCTCGAATACGCCAGCCTCGGGCCGACCGTTTGTGCTCGCCCTGGTGCTCTGCTTAGTGGCGGGGGCGCTGATCATTCTTGACCGGCAGGGGATGATCACGCCGCTTCGGCTGCTCATCCAGCAGAGCGTCGCCCCGGCGGCGCAGACGCTGACCGAGCTGCGCGATCAGGCGGGGGCACTGGCCAGCGCCCCGCGCAGCGAGGCTGATCTGCGCGCCCGAATCGACGTCCTAGAGCAGCAGAACAGCCAGCTCATGGCTGAGAACCTGCGCATGCAGCAGGATCAGGTGGAAAACACCTCCCTGCGCCAGCAGCTCCAGATCCAGCGCGAACAGCCCTGGCGACTCCTCGGGGCCGAGGTTACAGTACGCCCCCCCGACGCCGGCCGGCGGGTGATAACGGTCTCGCGCGGCACGACCGACGGGGTTAGGGTGGGCATGGCGGTGATCGGCCAGAACCCCGGCGGCCCGGCCGCCCTGGTCGGCATCGTCGAGTCGACCGGCGCTCATACGGCCGAGTTGCTGCTGATCACCGACTTTAGCAGCCAGGTGAGCGCCCGCGTCATCCACACCGCCCGGGCCGGGCTCGGGCTCGTCCAGGGTCAGTGGCAGCAGGGCTCGCGCCTGCGCCTCGCCCAGGTGGATCGCAGCACACTGATCGCCCACGGCGACGCGGTGGTCAGCGCGGGGCTGACCGGCTCCCTGCACGTCCCGCTCGACCTGGCGGCGGTTCCGGCAAATATTCCTATTGGCTCGGTGGAGACGGTCAGCACCAGCGGACAAGAGCAGTCGGCGGAGCTGCGGCCCTTCGTTGACCCCGACCAGGTGCGCTACGTTTGGGTGATACTCAGCCAAGACGCCTAGAGGAGCTGCTGGCGCGTGAGATCGGGCTGATCCTGGCCATCGGCGGCATCGCCCTGGTTCAGGTGACGCTGCTGGCCACGCCGCTTGGGTTTAGCGCGCCGCTGCTGCTCGTGCTGGCGATCTGCCGCACCCTGATCGGCGTGGGCTCGGCCTTCCCCGACAGCGGGGTGATGCGCGGGCTGCGCTGGTCGCTCTACGGCGGTATCTCGCTCGATATTCTTGCCGCCACGCCCTTGGGCAGCCACGCCCTGGCGATGCTGCTGGCCGCCTTCGCGGTGGCGGCACTCACACGTCGGCTGCGCATCGAGGGGCCGCTGCTGCCGCTCCTGGCGACACTCGCCGGCAGCCTGATCTACGAGTCGGTGCTGGCGCTGCTCATCCAGCCAGGGCCAATTGACTGGGCCAGCACCGCGCGGGTCGCGCTTATCCCCGGCGTGCTTGCGGCGCTCATCCTGTCCCTGCCGGCCTTCTTTGGGCTACGCTGGATGCTGCGCGCGCAGCTGTAAAGGAGCACCGATGCCACGACTGATTGTACTGCGAGCGGCGCTGCTGCTCATGGTTGTGGTGCTGGTGGGGCGGCTCTACGCGATCCAGATCGTCAGCGGCAGCCAGCAGCACTTCGGCGATACGCCTGAGGAGATGACCAGGCGCTCCCTGACGGTGCCGCCGCGGCGGGGCGAGATCTTCGCCGCCGACGGGAAGACGCTGCTCGCCGAGAGCGTGCCGATCTACAATATTGCGATCGTCCCCGGGCGGCTGCCGACGCGCAAGGAGGAGCCGGCACGGCGCGATATGGTGCTGGCACGGGTGAGCCAGATCGCCGCGCTGACCAGCACGCTGACCCTTTCGCCGACCAGCGCCCTGGAGCGACACCCTGGCCTGCGCAGCGACTTAAGCGGAGTCGGCGCGCTGCCTGCCATCGTGGCCGGCACGCAACTCACGATCACGATCGCCCCCGCAAACACCCTGCGCGCCCTGAGCGTCGCACAGACCTACAGTGATGTGCTGCGGCTCAACACCCCGATCGAAGCCCAGATCGAGCGCCAGGACATCCGGCGCTACGAGACGCTGATCGTTAAAGAGGATATCCCGTCGGAGCTGGCGCTGG
Organism: Chloroflexales bacterium; assembly: GCA_037140315.1. GTDB lineage: Bacteria > Chloroflexota > Chloroflexia > Chloroflexales > Chloroflexaceae > Oscillochloris. Next base: position 11,038 of record JBAXES010000022.1, on the reverse strand, counting down.
TGATCCACGAGAACAGCAACTACCTCCCGGGCGTGCTGGTTGTTGAGGGCTACCGGCGGCGCTACCCGCAGAGCGGCACCGTGCCCTCGTTCTCGCACACCCTGGGCTACATCGGCCGGGTAAGCGAGTGCGAGCTGGTGGCGGAGAACCCGTCGAGCTCTTGGCTCACCAGCCTGAACGACCTGGTCAGCCACGCTGGCCACTGCGGACTCATCCCCAAGAAGATCGATCCGGCCAGCCTTGGCCAGCCGCCCTACCAGAGCGATGATCGCATCGGCAAAGATGGCCTGGAGGCGTCGTATGAGGCCCAGCTGCGCGGCACGGCGGGCATCCAGACGCTGCTGGTCGACGCCCTGGAGCGCCCCGCCGGCCCGCCAAGCACCATGCGCCCGGTTCAGAACGGCAATAACCTGCTGCTGACGATCGACGTCGGCTTTCAGGCTGAGACCGAGAAGATCATGCGCCGCTGGATCGCCGAGGGCGAACGACGCCGCGAAGCCGTCAAGGATGCGTACAATGCGTACAAGCGCAACTATAAGCCGATCACCAACGGCGTCGCGGTGGCCATCGACCCACGCGACGGGCGTATTCTGGCGATGGTGAGCATACCCGACTATGATAATAACGCCTGGGTAGACCCAACGCGAGCTGCCGATCTCCAAACGCTGCTCTCCCCGCCAGACCCGACGATGGCACCGCTGCTTAATCGGGCAATCGCTGGGGAGTACCCGGCTGGCTCGACGCTCAAGCAGTTTGTCGGGGCGGCGGCCCTCCAAGATAATGTGATCACGCCCGACACAAAACTGCGCGACCCCGGCCTGATCCGGTTGATCGAGCGCAGCGGGGCCGAGTTTGTGCTGCCTAACTCGGTGCGCAACCACGATAACGGCGAGATCACGGTGGTCGACGCGCTGCGGGTCTCCTCAAACGTCTTCTTCGCCTCGATAGCCGGCGGAAACGACCAGGTGATCAACCTAGACGATAAGGCCTTCCGCACCCCAGGGTTGGGCATCGACCAGCTGGTGGAGGGGCTGTCGTGGTTTAACCTGGGCCGGACGATGGGCGTGGATATTGCCGGCGAGGCGCCGGGCATGGTGCCAACAAAGACCTGGAAGGCCCAGACCCTGCGCGAGAGCTGGACAACCGGCGACACCTACAACACGGCGATCGGCCAGGGCTACCTGCAGGTGACGCCGCTCCAGCTGGCGGCGGCGGCGGGGGCCGTCGCGCGCGACGGCATCATCTACCAGCCGCATGTGGTGGGCGCGATCACCGACGCCAATGGCACGGTGCTGAGCACCGTCGCGCCGGAGGTGAAGTCGAGGGCACCGGTAGACCCGGCGTATCTGGCGGTCATCCGCGCGGGCATGCGCCAGTCGGTGACGGATGGCCTGGATATTGCGGCGCGCGACGTATGCTCGGGCCTGAGCATCGCCGGGAAGACGGGGACGGCCGAGTTCGGGCCGACCGTGACACCCGATGGCAGGCGCCAGAGCCACTCGTGGTTTGTGGGTTTTGCGCCCTACGATAACCCGCAGATTGTGGTAGCTGTGCTGCTTGAGGGGACGGGCGACCTCGGCGACGGCTCATCAACCATGGCGGTGCCTGCGGTGACTCAGATCATGCAGGCCTACTTTAAGGTGACGCCGCCGAACAAGCAGCCAGCTATCTGCCCGAGGCTGCCGACCGATCCGCCGACGACCAACCCGCCGACGGTGAACGGGCAGTAGAGTGTAAGGCAATTGTGAGCTACAAAACTCACAATTGGCCCTCGCTATGCTATAATTGCCGAATAGTACTCGTTCAATATTGGACACAGGGACATGAGCGACCTGATCAGTATTAAAGGTGGCCGTGAGGGGCTTCGGCTCCGTCTTGACGATATGGTCGACTGGCAGGTGCTCACTGAGGCTCTGGACCAGCAGCTCGCTCAGAAAAGCAGCTTCTTCGCTGGGGCGCACCTCGTGCTGGAGATAGGAGATCGGACGCTCACCGACACGCAGATGGCGGCGCTGCTAGAGCTGATGCAGCAGCACGGGGTACAGGTTGAGGCTGTTGGTGCCACAGCCCGCGAGAGTCGGGACGCCGCGCGGGCATCGGGGCTGACGGCGCGCCCGCTGCCGCGCTACCCGGAGCAGGCGCGGGCGGCCCCGGTCAGCGAGCACGACGGGATGCTGGTGACACGCACTGTGCGCTCGGGCCAGGTGCTCCGCCACCACGGCAACATCACGCTGATCGGCGATGTAAACCCGGGCGCCGAGCTGATCGCCGGGGGGAGTGTGGTGGTCTGGGGACGGTTGCGCGGGCTGGTTCACGCTGGTGCCCTGGGCAACGCCGAGGCGGTGGTGTGCGCCCTCGAGCTACGGCCAACCCAGCTGCGCATCGCCGAGCAGATCACGCGGGCGCCCGACGGGGCAGGGCGGCTCAGCCCGGAGACGGCGCGGATCGAGGGCGGCCAGATCGTCGTGGAGCCCTGGGAAGGTTCGAAGAGGGGCTAGGGAGAATCTATGGCGCGTATCATCACGATCACATCGGGCAAGGGCGGCGTAGGCAAGACCACCACCACCGCAAACTTGGGCACGGCGCTCGCCATGCAAGGGGCGAAGGTGGCAGTAATCGACGCCGACATCGGGCTACGCAACCTCGATGTGGTGATGGGGCTAGAGAACCGTATCGTCTACGACCTGGTGGATGTGGTGGAGGGGCGGGCCAGGCTGCGCCAGGCGCTGATTAAGGACAAGCGCCTGCCAGAGCTCTGCCTTATGCCCGCCGCGCAGACCCGCGATAAGGATGCGGTGAGCCCCGCCCAGATGATCGAGCTGACCAATCAGCTGCGCCAGGAGTTCGACTATGTGCTGATCGACAGCCCGGCCGGGATCGAGGGCGGCTTCCGCAATGCGATCGCCGGTGCCGATGAGGTTGTGATCGTCACCACTCCCGAGGTCTCGGCGGTACGTGACGCTGACCGGATCGTCGGTCTGGTTGAGGCGGCGGAAAAAGGGCCACCTAGTCTGATCGTCAATCGGATCAAGCCGAAGCTAGTGAACCGCGGCGAGATGCTCTCAGTAGACGATGTGCTAGAGCTGCTGGCAATCAACCTGATCGGGATCGTCCCCGACGACGAGACTATCGTCACCTCGACCAATCGCGGCGAGGCCGTGGTGTACGACCAGGGGTCGCTGGCCGGGCGAGCCTTTCTCAACATTGCGCGGCGCCTCGCCGGCGAGGATGTGCCGTTTATGGCAATCACCGACCAGCAAAGCGTATTTGAGCGGCTGTTTGGGATGTTCGGCCGGCGACGCTCGTAGCGGAAAGGGACAGCTGTGGGCCTCTTCGACTCTCTGTTCGGCACCCGGCGCGATCAGCGCAGCGCCCAGGTTGCTAAAGAGCGCCTAGCGACGGTGCTCGTCGACGACCGCTATAAGCTCACGCCGGAGATGAAGGAGCAAATGAAGCTCGACATCGCCGAGGTGCTGGCGCGCTACCTGCCGGCGATCGACCCCGATCAGATCGAGGTCACGCTGCTGCGCGGAGAGGCGAGCGACCATCTGAAGGCCGATATCCCTCTACGGCGGGCGCAGTCCGACCTCTAGCGGCGCAGCGCGGACAAACGCGGACGCGGTATAATGCAGCATGGCCCGACGCACAGCGTTTGGGGCGTGCTGTTTTTATGATCTTGTTGCCGAAGACAAGGGAACAGGGAATAGGGAACAGAAATACCGCATCCTGATGCAGTGCAATTGCCTGAACGGTAACGTACGCTGAAGCCTTGTCATAGCCCTTCGATACGGCGTCCTAATGAGCTAAAGTGCTTGCAGCAGAACAAATAATCTAGTATACTACAGCCATGATACGAACGATCCAGACGGCCTACCGCTATCGCCTCAACCCCACGGTTGCGCAAGAAACCCTGCTCAACCAGTTTGCTGGGGCAAGGCGCTGGGCGTGGAACTGGGCCTTAAACCGCGAGAAGTCCCACTATCAGCAGACGGGCAATTCGGTGCCAACGGTATGGGCGTTGGCTTCCAACTGATCGAGCGCAGTTGCCGACTGCAAGGCCGCCACATTGGTGGCGGGAAGATCAAAGGTGGCCAGATCGGTATGCTGTTCAGGTGTCTGATCATCGACTTCCCGAATGATGACCTGAATGCGGCGCATCGGCTCCTCCTTGGCGTATGGGGTGTTATGCTCGACAACAACGTGCCCCTGGTGATCGTCTCAAAGATCCTCGGCCACAGCTCCCCGGCGATCACCGCTACTATCTACACCCACGCCCTCGACGACTCCAAATCTGGTGCCATCGCCGGACTCTCACAGCAGCTCACCCAGGGCGGCTAAACATTGCCCCCGCGTTGCTCCCGTCGCCCCCCGAATCGGCCATCCCGTGCGTTGCTCCCGTCGTTGCTCCCGTGGCCACAAAACGGCCCCTCCACCGAACCGGTGGAGGGGCCGTTTAGCGCGTCCTAATCTGGTGCCGAAGACAGGACTCGAACCCGTACGGGGTTGCCCCCAGCGGTTTTTAAGTTCCAGGAAGTGGGTTCCACCTGTGTCCACAAGCGTCCGCTTTTAGCTTTGTGATGCGGAGTAAATTCTACAGCCGTTCGCCGAAATCTAGAGACATCCGCTCCATTGGCTACATGGTGGCTACAGGCGATGAGCTGAAACCTGAACGATCAACAGATCGATGATCGAGAAAACTGCTTACGGAAAGCCATCGCGCAGAGGCGTTCGGTAGATGGGGTGGGAGGATGTTCTCGTTCCATCGCCGTGGCTCTGGCTACTCCGTCGGCGGGTGCCAGCCAGCGCTGATCCACAGCCGGCGGGAGCGCACCAGGGCGGGACGATTCAGGTTCAGGCCAATCACCGTCGCCCGCCCAGATGCCGTCAGACCGACGATGATCGCGCCATTATCGTCCCAGGCGAAGTGCGCTTGCCACACCTGGCGTCGAGGATTGAACAGACGTACACTATCGCCTGTCACCGGATCAAGCGCCGTCACCCGCTCACCCTTGTGGCTGTTACACAGCGAGCAGGCGAGCCAGAGGTTGTCTTCCTCGGTCAGCCCGCCGAGCACCTCGGGGATGATGTGCTCCACATCCATCGGCACGCCGACGACCCGTTCCTGCGTGAGGCAGTAGCCGCACCGGTAGCGTCCTTGGGCAGCAACGCGCTCGCGCAGCGCCTTGGGGATGTAGGTCTTGCTCACTACGGAACCAGGATAGTGGAGATATCGTGGCCGCGCTGCTTCAGGAGCGCAGCCGCCTGGGCGCGAACAAGCATCGAGCGCTCGTACTGGCGAATGAGTTGGTCGCTCTCTTGCTGTTCAGCCTCCACAAGCCCTTCCCGCTGGCGCTTCAGATTGAGCTCTTGCAGACGCTCGACCGCATTCGTCGGCATATGACTACGTGCAGCCTGCCAGAGTGCGGCATCATCGACAGAGACAAGCTGTGCAATGGCGCGCTCCAGATCATCTGGTAGCGCTTCAGTCGCGGGGGTCGCACCCGTGAGGACGTCCAATACCTCATCGGCGACCGTTCGCTGGCGCCGTGCGGCGCGTGACTGCAGCTGCTCGTAGAGCGCCTTCGGGAGACGAATAGTCACATCCTGGACGGTCATTGTACACCTCAGCCATGGATTGGTAGCCATGCCCGCGCTATGGGGCTTGCCCGCGCTTCAGGTCCTGGCCTGGACTGTGGACGCGCGTCGGCTCTTGCGCACTTTTGGTGATCCAGGCCGAAAAGCGGTTCCAGTGCAAAAAACGGCAGTGACCAGATGGCGTCAGAAAGCCATCCCAGCACAACTCAGTCAGCAGCATCACCAAAAGTGCGCAAGAACCCGCGCGTCCAGCACAATAGCAGCGCAAATGTCGGCAGATCAGCTGGTACAGGCGTGCGTACATTGTGCTGAGAGCAGCATTATAGCACGCTCATACCGCCCTTGCTTATGGGCAAGCTCGCCTAAGAAGCCCAGCGCCCCTAAGTCAAGCCACCCTTGCTGCGCGGTGCATCCGGTGTGACGAGCCAGGGGTATTCGGGAGTACCAGGGGTGCCACCTGCTCTCCAAACATTAAATCGCTCCCTCATACAGTTACTACAGGGGCGATAGCCAGCGGCGATCGCCGTCGACTCGTCAGCGAAGAAGACTCGTACTGCAGCGAAGCCCGGGAGGGCACGAATAGCTGAACTACAGTCAAGACGTCCGTAGAGCTTAAGGGTACGGTTGCCCCCAAGCGTGCCCTTACCCATACTCTTGTAGATCTGGCCATCGATGCCAAGAAGGTTGTAGGTCTTTGTGCCTATGTCTGACATGGCTCTGCTCCTATCTGAGTTAGCAAGCGGACAAGTGCTTGGCAAACACACATGTACGCGACAGGATCAGCTTCGCGATCACACGGAGGCGGCGCTCACAGCCCCTTGAGCAGCCCCATCAGCTTGTACTTGCGCCCGTGGGTCGTCCGCACGTCCGCCAGATAGCGTGCCCAATCGTCTGGCTGGCCGGCGGCGCGGTAGGCGTCGCGGGCCCGGCGCAGCCAACTCACCGCCCGGTCATAGTGCTGGGCCTTCCCGCCGTTCATAATCGGCGCGGCCTAGGCGATGGCTTTGGTGATCACCCACTGGGGCCGGGCGGTGATCGCCGCGTCCATCACCAGCTCCAGCACACCGTAGCTATCCCGCTCAGCCACCTTGATCGCGTCGTCGATCAGGCTCTCGTGCAGGAAGATCTCGGCCTGCACCCGGGAACTCATCCAGCCCCCGGCTCCTGCGCGCAGCTGGTCAAGGAGCCGCGCGCGCAGCTCGGGCCAGCCCGCGCCAGCGAGATCGTGGGCGGCCAGGTAGCGGGCCATACTCGGCTCGCTGGCGCAGGCCACCTCCGCCGCGCGCAGAGCCAGATCCGGTCGACCAAGGCCAGGCGCAAGCGAGGCCAGCCAGTCACCCAGGGTGCCCCGCAGCCCGTCGAGGGCCAGACCGTGCTCGGCGACCTGGAGCGCCGCGCCGAGCTGGTCGCCCTCGCGCAACGCCGTTGCCAGAGCCAGGGAATCGGCGGCGCTGGCAAGGGTCTCGATGCCCGCCTTGACGGCCTCCTCCGTCCGGCCCAGGTGGGCCAACATCAAGGTGCGCTCGCGGTGCAGCCCGTAGGCCGCGGCGAGGTTGAGATACTCGTCCAACCGCTCCTGGCGCTCCAGGATGCGCAGCCGGATCAGGGCCAGCTTGGGACGCGGGGCGGTCGCCGGCGCTGCCGCTGTGCCGAGCGGCTCCTCGTCCCACTCCTCATCCGCATCGATCTCATCATCCTCGTCCCACGCTTCATCCTCGCCCAGCTCCTCGTCTCGCTCCTCAGCGTTGCCTGCCTCGGCCGCGCTCGGTGCAGGGGCGATCACCGGCTCACCGCGCAGGGCGCGGACGATGAGCGGGTCGTGCCAGCCCTCCTGGGCGGCCTTCCGCGCCAGCCGCAGGCCATTGTCGCTCCCGTAGTCGGCCGTATCGCCAGCCCACTCCGCGAGCTGGTCGGCCCACTCCTCCAGCTCGTCGGGGCGCAGATCCGCTGAGAGCAGCGCCTCGGCCCACAGCTCGCCCAGGCTGTCTAAGACGGTGCCAAGGGTGCCGTAGGAGTCGTCGAAGTCGTTCTGGCTCGCGTGACACTCCTCGGTGATCGCATCGAGCAGGCTCAGCGCGTTGGCGCTATCGCCGCCCACGACGAAGCCACGCACCTGGTCGAGGATCGCGCCCATACCCTCGATGATCGTGCTGGATAGGCCGTCCTCGTCCTCGTCCTCGTCATAGTCGTCGTAGTCGCGGTACGATGCACGCAGCAGCGCGCGCACCTGGCGCTGGATCGGGCCGACATCCACAGGCGGGCGTGTCGAGGCGGCACGGGGCGTGGCACGGGCCTGCGTCGCCGCGATCTCCCCCGCAATCACATCGGCGAGGTCGGGCTGGCGCGCGACCAGGCGCAGCAGCAGGCCCCGAAGCTGATTGCGGTCGAGGGGCTCTAGCAACATCTCAAGCGATGGCGCAAGCTGTACGGTCTCAGGCTGTCGCAGCGCGACGAGCAGGGCGGCAACGATATGCTTGCACCAGGCACCAGCGCCAAAGGGGCAGGTGCAGCTCGCCGCAGCCACGCCGCCCGCATCGAAGGCGACGCGCACGCGGTAGGGCTCGTACTGGCTACCATGCACCAGCGCCTCCAGGGCGCCGTCGCGCAGCGTCAGGTCGGCGACCATGCCCTCGCGCGCGTAGCTCTCGCCACGGCTGAACGTCTCGCCCGCGGCGTGTCGGCGGATCACCTGCTCGCTGAGGCCGGGGATACCTTTCATACGTACCTTCCTTATGTGCGTGTGGCTCATGCCTGGCCGGCGCAGGCCGGGCAGCGGAGCCCGCTGCGGCGGTCGAGAGTCAGGGTGTAGGTTGGCTGGCCACAGCTGAGACAGTCCAGCCTACGCCTCCATCGCGCGCTCCCAGGCAGCGCGGATATTCGGGCCAAGTGCCGGGTCAGACGAATATTTCGCCCAGATCGGCTCGGCCTGCTGCACGAGCTTGCCGAGGTCGCGCAGCGCGTCCGCTTGCCGTTCGTCCGTAATGAGCCCCTGGTCGTGAAGGAAGCGCAGCCAGGCCGGTACAGCCTCCAGCGTTACTGCTGCCTCGATCACCTGGAATGAGATGAAGTTCAGCTTCTGGGCGAGGTGGCGGTCCAGGCTCTCGCGGTCGGGGCAAAGCAGGTCAGCTGCCGTCGACGCAGCCGACGTATGCTTGCCTTTGGGCCGTTTCACCGCCTGGGCGATCGATGAGTCCGGGTCGCGCCGCTCGGCGACGTAGTTGAGCAGAGCGACCCGAGCCAGCTCGGCCCGACCGAGAGGCATGTCCCAGTGACGGACTAGCTCGCCCTGAAAGCGGAAGCCGAGCCGGTTGATACGCGTATCTTCGGGGTCATCAGCGCGATCCCAGGGCCGGTCTGCCTGGCCGGTGATGAGGGCCAGCTGGTCGGCAAGGGCCTCAGGGAAGTCCACCGGCCCAAACTGCTCCACGGCCGCGAGGAGGGCGGGGTCATCGGCGCGGGGCGCGACCGTGGGCTCGACGTAGGCGAGCATCGTAATCTGCTGCGCCTCAGCGGCGAACTCCTCGTCCGCGCCGGGGATAAACTTGTCGGACGCCCGCACCAGCGGCCAGGCCTGCGCCATCGTCTCGGCGAGCAGGGCCAGGTGGCCGTGGTAGGCCAGGCGGTCGCGGGAGAGGTAGAACTGGTCGAGGTCGTTGCCGGCGGTCGCGGCCAGAGCGGCGGCGAGGTCGGGCAGACGGTCGAGGTGGCCGGCGGCGAGAGCGTCGGCGATCTGCCACTCCAGATAGTAGGGGGCGCTGTGGGCGTAGAGGTCGGGGCGGGCGGCCCGCAGCTCCTCCACCAGCGTGCCCCACAGCGTGGGGCCGGCCCCGTCACGAAGCTGTGTGAGCATCTCATAGGCGTACTCGTCGTCGAGCAGGCCATCGGCCAGAGCGCGCCGGAACAGGGCGGGCTGCTCGGTGACGTCGGCCGCCTCGAAGGTCTCCCACAGCTCCGCGCGGGCGGCCTCCTCGGGGCTGCGGGGGCGCGGCTCCGGCGGTGGTGGCGGGGTGTACGCAGGAAAATCAGCGAACGGGTCATCGCCGGCAAGGGGCTCGACGGCACGGAGCGCTGTGGCCCGCTCCTGGGCGGCCTGCCGCGCCGCAGCCTCATCCTTCGCTAGGCAGCACTTTTTGTACTTCTTGCCGCTGCCGCAGGGGCAGGGGTCGTTGCGTCCGACTTTCATAAGTTCCTCGAAGATTATGGCAAGCGCTACACCTCGCGCCCCTCGTCGAGCAGCGCGGCTGCCTGCCGTGGCGAAAGCTCGGCAAAGAGATGATACCGCAAAGTGCAAGGCGGAGGGGCGCGATGACGCCCCCTCCAGGGCGACTCTGCCGCTGGCCTACCTTGAGCGGCAGATACCTGCAACGCCCGTCCACGGCACACGTTGAAATGACGAAGGGGCCGGCGTCGGGCAGACGCCAACCCCTTCAGCCATTGCCGACAAGCCTCGCACGCTGTCTCGCCCTTCGCCCTTAAAGCCCAGAACCAGAAACCGCTACGTTGGCTACACGATTGGCTTCCAGAAACCGCAGGGCTAGCTTGTCCGAGAGGCGTTTTAGCGCGTCCTAATCTGGTGCCGAAGACGGGACTCGAACCCGTACGGGGTTGCCCCCAGCGGTTTTTAAGGGAGAACACGCACCCAGACAGTAGCGGGCGGGCATGCCTCCTCCGCATCAGGACGGCTTTGCAGATCAGTGAATGCACTGCGCTCGCGGGCAGAGATGGGCTGACCATCACTCACCGTATTACTCACAGCCCGAGGATCATCAACGCCCATCGGCAGCGGCCAGCCTGTGTGCTGGACTGCGCTGATGGGCGTTGGTATGAGCGACCTAGGGGCATCGCTCTGAGCCTGCCATGTTGTTCGCTATGTAGGCTGGGAAGGAGTCGCGGGATGCCACCCTAAGCCATACCCCGAAGTGCGGCGCAGATAACCTTTCGGAGCGCAACGCCCGGGGAATCATAAAGGCCCACCGACTTGTCTAATGCCGCCAAGCATTGTCGAGTGAGCCCCGCCCCGGCCAGCCTATCGGACCTAGTCCGATGGCCTGGTTCAGTGTTGTCTGCTCCATTATAGCATCCGCCGATCTGCTGTCAAGGTGGCGGATGCACAGGAGCATGTGCGATGCGTACCTTTCCAACCATCGGCCGCGCGCCGCAGGGGCGGCAGCGCGGAACCATAGGACCAGATCACGACCGCTCGACCGCCCGGCCGGCACCCTACCTGCGGGTGCCCGACCGGCTGCTGCGCGCGTATGCCCACGACCCGCTGGCGGTCGGGGTGTACCTGGCGGTGGCCCGCTCCGCCCTGGCGCTCCAGGCACCGGCCCCGCTCTCGCCAGCCGACCTCGCCGCCTGGGGGAGCGGTGCGCGCACGCGCGACCTCACGCTGATGCGGCGCATCCGCAGCCTCACCGACGCGGGCTGGCTGATCGCCGAGCCG
>JBAXES010000021.1:0-17725 GCA_037140315.1 Chloroflexales bacterium | reverse complement strand
GACCGCGGCGGCTCCTACGGCGGCCCTGATCGTCAGCGTGGCGATGATCGCCCGGTCGCCCGCGATCACCGTGATCGCCCGGAGCCGCGCGCCGAGTCGCGCCCGGAGCCGCGTGCCGAGTCGCGCCCGGAGCCGCGCGCTGTGACGCCCCCGCGCGAGACCACCTCGGATCGTACTCCGGGAGCTACGCGCACTCGGGGGGCGATATTCCGCAGTCGGCCAAGCGGACGCCCGAACTTCCAGGTCCGCCCTCGCCTCAAGGACGAGGACAAGGGGTGACGGCTCCCAGCTGGGTTTTACGGGCTATTTCTATAACACCGCAGCAAGAGGGGTGTGCGCCAGGCTTCAAGCCTGGCGCACACCCCTCTTGCGGTTGATCTGCTGCGTCCGCGCCTCGCGAGGGCTACCCGCTTTGATCACGCAAGGGCAGGCTCGGCACCGCGCATAAGCCGGCGATGCTCGATAGCCATGCAGCGATCCATCACCACCATTAAGCCGGCCTCCTTCGTCCGCTCCGCCGCAGGCTGATTGATCACGCCAAGCTGCATCCAGACCGCCCGCGCGCCAATGGCGATCGCATCCTCCGCGATCTCGGGCACGAACTCGGGGCGGCGGAAGATGACGACCACATCCACCTGCTCCTGAATATCGCGCAGCGAGGCGTATGGCTGCTCGCCGATCACCGGGCTGTTAAGGTTCGGGTTCACCGGGATAACACCGTAGCCGTTGCGCTTGAGAAACCGCGCGACGCCGTTCGAGTCCCGCTGCGGGTCGTCGCTCATGCCAACCACCGCCACCGTCCGTGCATCCCGCAGCAGATTGCGAATCTCACTCTCCGAGACCATAGTGTGCTCCTGTGTAAACTACTTGAGGTATGAAGAGAACCTAATACGGGTCATTCCCTATGAGGTGTAAAGGCATGCTTCAAACGCACTTGATCGTTTGCCGCCGGACAACCCTCACCCCCAACCCCTCTCCTGCACGCGAGAGAGGGGCGTATATCGCTTCCTGACGAGAAATGCCCCCCCTCTCCCGCCGCAGCGGGAGAGGGGGCTGGGAGGTGAGGGCTGCGCGAGACGGTCAAGCTGAATTGACCGATTCTGAAACATGCCTAAGCGGATCGATGATCACATGCCTTTGCTACTTCCTCCTTGCTAGACTTGACAATGGAGCCGTAGGTGCTATAAAGGTGCCCGTGTTGCGAATATTCGTGATAGATTGAACATTGTTGGTGCCTAGCGACAAAGGAAGGCCCTCATGAAGATGCGAATGCGGATGATCGCACTTGCCGCTATGCTTAGCATCTCGCTGCTGATCTCTGCCTGTAGCGGTGGCAGCACCCCCGCGCCAGCGGCCAGCTCGGGCGCTGGCCCCGCGACCATAGAGCTTGGCTCCGACGGCGAGGCGCTGCTCTTTACGCCGAACACCCTCAGCGTCTCTGCCGGCCAGAAGATCACCATCAAGATGAAGGACAACTCGACCGCCCAGCAGCATAACTGGGTGCTGGTGAATGGCGGCTACGACGTGGCCCGAACGATCGCTACCACTGGCTTGACCGCTGGCCCCGATAGAAACTACCTGCCCAGCGACCGATCCAACATCATCGCCAACACACCCATGTCGAGCGCCGGCCAGACGGTTGAGGTGACGTTTACCGCCCCGGCGGCGGGCACCTACACCTTTATCTGCACCGTCCCCGGACACAATGTTACGATGCAGGGCACGCTGACCGTCAACTAGCACTGATTGGCCCCCCTGGTCATAACAAAGCCCCACTCGCCATTGAGTGGGGCTTCGTTGCCATTGATGATGATGAGGCCGCCTCAAGAGATGCCACTATCTCCCGGGGCACCCTAGTTCATTTGGTTAACAAGGCGGATCTGGCTTAGGAAGTACTGCTCGATCTCGCGCGTGATGGCATGCTCCATCGCGCTGATCGGCAGCTTGCGCACTTCCTCAAAGAACCAGCGCACCATGCTTGCCTGGTGCTCAGGCATTACGCCGTTTCGCGGCAGCACGCCCTGCGCCCAGCGTAGCTCTTGGTCTGCCAGAGATGGGAGATCGAAGAGCAGTACAGATCGCACCAGGTCATTAAGCCGCTCCACTGCGACGTGTGAGAGCCGAGCGATCGGTGTGTAATTCTCTTCGAGGCGTAAGCTGCGCGTCAGCTCAGGGTACGCCGATAGCAGCCGCGCAGACACGTGATCGCAGAGCAGCTGGTTCTGGCTGCTGAGTTGGCCTGCAAGCCTGGTAGCTGCAACGCTATCCACCCTCGGCCTCCCTTCTTCGATTATCACGCATAGTTGTCTTGCCACAACATTATAACACTTTCTACCCTCTTCATGCTAGGGGATTTCCCCCACCCACCAGGGGGATATGGCCAATGCCGCCATGCGGGTGTGCGGGGGCCGCAGGCTCCCGCGAGATGCGGAAATCTCCAAAGCCGTTGCTATCGCATCACCAGCGGCAGCTCCGCCCGATAGACCGGCAGCCCGGCCAGCTCGCGGTATGTGAAGAAGGCCAACCGGACGGCGCTGGGGTTGCCTGCGGCGTCGTAGCAGGCTCCGCCCGGACACGTGGCGCTCACGGTGAAAGGGATGCTCACAATCCCCCAGCGCTGGGCATCTGGCCCGCTCGCCGGCGGGAAGTCCTCGTACTTGAACCAGAAGATGGCGTCTACGTCGCCGCGGCTGGCCATCCCCGTGTAGACGGCGCGCATAAAGGCGGCCTGGCCGGCCTCGTCCTGCTGCTTGAAGGCGGTGTTATAGCCGACCTCGGTGATCCAGTAGTGTCGACCGATGTCATTCACATCGCCGAGCACGCTGCGGATGGCGGTGAGCCGCGTGTCGATGAGCTCGGCGTCGGCCTGGGCGCTGAGCCGGATCTCTTCGGGGTAGGGGTGGTAGCCCAGGCCATCGAGCGGGTACGTACCATAACTGGTGAGATAGGCAGGAAAGGGATCGCTCGGCTTGAGGATGTACGTGCTGGTCTTCTGGTCGTAATAATAGCCGTAGAGCTGCCGCAGGTAGTCGGTGTCGCTGAGGTAGTCCGCCTGGCCCTTCTCCAGGGTGCCCTTGGGGTGCAGCCCGCCCACGATCACCTTCACCGAGTCGCGCCAGGCTGCGCCGTCGGGGATCGCTGGCGCCTTGATCTGGCGGTAGAACTTGGTGTGCAGCCGCGCAGCCAGGTAGGCCGGCACGGCCTGGCCAGATGACGGCAGCCGGTTCTGCTCGTTCAGCACCTCGTAGGCGGCGACCGCGCCCTGGTAGTGGTTGGCGATCCCCAGGGCGCGGTCGAGCCAGCGCTTTATGTAGGGGTTCACCCCGCCGCCGTAGGTCGGGTCGTCGGCGAACTGGTTTGCGATGATCCCGCGATCTTTGTCAAGCGGGCCGGTCTCGCTGACCACCCCGAAGCTCAGCAGGCCGAGCACCTTCAGCCCGTGGCGCGGGGCGACCTCATTGACAAAGAAGTCGTAGCGCGCGAAGGTGCGGTCGAGGGCCGCCGGATCGTCGCCCGCGACGAAGAACTCGAAGCGCACCCAGCGCACCCCGGCCTGCTCTAGGATGGCCCCCATGTGCTCCTGAGACACCTGGTTCGGCTGGTCGGGCAGGTCGGGGGACGTGCCGAAGTCGTACCAGGGGTCGCGGACCACCATCCCCAGCAGCTCGCGGTCGATCGCTCCCGCTGGCGTCGGGGCCGGGCCGGCACCGGCCGCGCTGGCGAGGGCGGCTGCGATCACTGATAGGCAAACGCAGGTGGCCAGGATGGCCCTGCGGTATGTGCGTGACATGTTGTCTCCTCTTGAGCCGATCCGCAGAGAGATAAACGGCACTCCCCCGCCGGTTCCGGCTGTGCGGATCTTCGCGATCAGTGCTACCATCCTGCTGTCATCTGCCAAGCCGCCGGCGCTGGCCGGCGGGCTGTACCTAAGGACTAAGGAGGATTCTATGAGCGACCTCATCGCCCGGTTCGAGCAGGCCGCCAAGGATGTGCAGCAGCTCCCCAAGCGCCCCGAGAACAATGTGCTGCTCAAGCTCTACGCCCTCTATAAGCAGGCCTCTGTCGGCGACGTCAGCGGGGCCCGCCCCGGGGTTCTCGATATGGCCGGCCGTCTGAAGTACGACGCATGGGCGAAGCTGAAGGGCACCGCCGCCGATCAGGCGCGGGCCGACTATGTCGCCCTCGTCGATCAGCTCAAGGCCGCCGCGTAGCGCCCGAGCTGCTGCCTCTGGTGGTGGCCCATCTGCCACCACCAGAGCGATCCTTGGGGTGGCGGATCCACCGCCAGACCCGCGCCAGCGGCGATGGGGCTGTGCTCCGTCGGCGAAACCCGCCCAGCTGTATCGTTCGGTCTCATACCACTACCATTTTTATTCTGCCCGCGCGACTGTGGCCGCTGGCTAGGAGCCTCCTATGGCGACGATCATCTCGATCCACTCGTTCCGCGGCGGAACCGGGAAGTCCAATACTACCGCGAATGTTACGGCCCTCCTCGCCTCGCAGGGCTATCGCGTCGGCGTGATCGACACCGATATCCAGTCGCCGGGCATCCATGTGCTCTTCGGCCTCGACGATGACCACATGGTACACTCGCTCAACGACTACCTCTGGGGCGCATGCGAGATCGAGGCCGCGGCCTACGATGTGACCGACAGCCTCGGCCAGCCGATCAGCGGTAAGATCTTTCTGATCCCCTCCAGCATCAAGGCCGGCGAGATCGCCCGCGTCCTGCGCGATGGCTACGACCCCGGCCTGCTCAACGACGGATTCCAGCGCCTGATCGAGTCCCTCGACCTTGATGTGCTGATGATCGATACGCACCCCGGCCTCAACGAGGAGACTCTGCTCTCGATCGCGATCTCCGACGCCCTGCTGATCATTATGCGCCCAGATCAGCAGGACTACCAGGGCACCGGCGTGACGGTTGAGGTCGCCCGTAAGCTCGATGTGCCGCGCCTGCTGCTGCTGGTCAACAAGGTGCCGCAGACCTATAACCTGGCCGAGGTGGGCCAGCGGATCGAGCAGATCTACAACTGCCCGGTGGCCGCCGTGATCCCGCACTCTGATGAGCTGATGATTCTGGCCAGCGCCGGGATCTTCTCGCTGCGCTACCCCGACCACCCGGTCACCGCCGCCTACCGCCAGGTCGCCGCCCGGCTGATGGGGTGATGGGGCGACACCCCCGGCTTTTGCGGCTATAATGGTGGAACCGGTTCCGCCTTCTGCAATGGGGCACTATGAGTGACACCGACTGGATCCGCGAGCGGGCGCGGCGCGGCATGGCCCGCCTGCTGCCGCGCGTGCGCAGCACCTTCAACGACGCCGCCGACGCCGACCCGGCGGCCTGGCGGGCCTTTGAGGCCCGGCTCACCCGCGAGTGGGAGCGGCTCTTTGGCCTGCTGCTCCAGCTCTACGGCACAGAGTACGACTTTTTCTACCACCTCGAGCAGATCCTGGCGCTCGCGGCGCGCTCCTGGTTCGCCCGCCCACAGTCGCTGCGCGACCTTGATGACCGCCGTGAGGCTGAGCCCGAGTGGTTCCACTCGCAGCGCATGATCGGCGCGGTGCTCTACGTCGATCTCTTCGCCGGCACCTTGGCCGGCGTGCGCAAGCACCTGCCCTACCTTAAGCAGCTCGGCGTCACCTACCTGCACCTGATGCCGCTCTTCGATGCGCCCGCCGGCAATAGCGACGGCGGCTACGCCGTGAGCAGCTATCGCGTGGTGAGCCCGGCCCTCGGCACCATGAAGGAGCTGGCCGGCCTGGCGGCCACCCTGCGCGCGGAAGGGATCAGCCTGGTGTTGGACTTTGTGTTCAACCACACCTCCGACGAGCACGAGTGGGCCAGGCGCGCCCGCGACGGCGAGCGCGACTACGAGGAGTTCTACTACATCTTCCCCGACCGCACCATCCCCGACCAGTACGACGCCACCCTGCGCGAGATCTTCCCCACGGTGCGCCGGGGCAGCTTCACCTGGGACGAGGGCATGCGCCGCTGGATCTGGACGACCTTCAACAGCTTCCAGTGGGACTTGAACTACCGCAACCCCGAGGTCTTCCGGGCGATGGCGGCCGAGATGCTCTTCCTGGCGAACGCCGGGGTCGAGGTGCTGCGCCTCGACGCGGTGGCCTTTATCTGGAAGCGCATCGGCACCAGCTGCGAGAACCAGCCCGAGGCGCACCTGGTGATCCAGGCCTATAACGCCCTGGCCCGCATCGCCGCCCCGGCCCTGCACTTCAAGTCTGAGGCGATCGTCCACCCCGACGAGGTGGTGAAGTATATCAGCATGGGCGAGAGCCAGCTCTCGTACAACCCGCTGCTGATGGCGCTGTGCTGGGAGGCCCTGGCCACCCGCAAGGTGCTGCTGCTGGCCCACTCGCTGCGCACCCGCTGGAAGATCGCCGACGGCTGCGCCTGGGTGAACTACCTGCGCTGTCACGATGATATCGGCTGGACGTTCGACGACGAGGACGCGCGGCATGTCGGGATCGACCCCTCCGGCCACCGGCGCTTCCTCAACGCCTTCTACACCGGCGAGTTCCTCGGCTCCTTCGCCCGCGGCGTGCCCTTCCAGGCCAACCCCGAGACCGGCGACGCGCGTGTCTCGGGCACGCTGGCGTCGCTGGCCGGCCTTGAGCAGGGGATCCAGGAGCACAACTCGATCTTGATCGATCTGGCCATCAGGCGCATCCTGCTGCTGCACAGCATTATCCTCAGCGTCGGCGGCATCCCGCTGCTCTACAGCGGCGATGAGGTCGCCACCCTCAACGACTACGGGTATGTGAACACCCCGGCGAAGGCCGAGGATAGCCGCTGGGTACACCGGGTGCCCTTCCGCTGGGACGATCAGGAGCACTGGAGCGATGTGGCCCGCCCCGAGGGCTACATCTATAGCGAGCTGACGCGCCTGATCGCCCTGCGCAAGGCTCAGCCCGCCCTGGCCGGCGGCGACCTGGCGGTGGTTGACACCGGCAGCCCGCACCTGCTCGGCTATATTCGCCAGCATGCCGGGCAGCGCTTGCTGCTTGTGGCCAACTTCAGCGAGCTGCCCCAGAGCCTCAGCTCGAACCGCTTGCGCCTCTACGGCATGGGCTACCACTTCACTGACCTGAACACTGGGGCGAGCGTGAGCGCCGGCGAGGTGCTGGCCCTGGCCCCCTATCAGTTCGTCTGGCTGGAGGCGCTCGGGTAGGGGCGGCGCCTCCAGCCGCGCCATGCTATACTACATAGCCTATGCCAGAGCTGATCACGACCACCTCGGGGCTACGTATTCTCGTCGAGGAGCTGCCGCACACCTACTCGGTGTCGATCGGCTGCTTCGTCGGCGCCGGCGCGCGCCACGAGCCCGACGCCCACGGCGGGGCGGCCCACTTTATTGAGCACATGTGCTTTAAGGGCACCAGCCGCTTCCCTACGGCCCGCCAGATCTCGGAGGCCATCGAGGGCGTCGGCGGCATCCTGAACGCCTCCACCTCGTACGAGTCCACCGTCTACTGGGCCAAGGTGGCCACCACCCACTTCGACCGTGCGGTGGAGGTGCTCGCCGAGATGCTGATCTGCCCGACCTTCGACCTGCGCGATCTCGAGAAGGAGCGCCGGGTGATCATCGAGGAGATCCGCGGCCTTCAGGACTCGCCGAGCGACTGGGTGCACGATCTGCTCCAGCAGGCTATGTGGGGCGCCCAGCCGCTTGGCCGCGATATCGCCGGGACTGCGGAGACGGTGGGCGCGATCAGCCGGTCAGACCTGACCGGCTTCTTTCAGCGCCACTATAATCTCAGCACCACGGTGATCTCGGTGGCCGGTCGGATCTCTGCCGCGCAGGTCGCCGCGAGCGTGGGCCGGGCCTTCGCTGGCCTGCGCCCCGGCCGCCTGGCCGTAACGCCGCCCACGCCCACGCCCCGCCGCGGCCCGCAGGTGAGCCTGATGTCGCGCGACACCGAGCAGGGCAACTTCTGCCTGGGCGTCCCCGGCCTCTCCTACAGCGACCCGGACCGGCGCGCGCTCCAGGTGCTCGACTCGATCCTCGGCGGCGGCATGTCGTCGCGCCTGTTCCAGGTGCTCCGCGAAGAGAACGGCCTGGCCTATAGCGTCGGCTCCTACCACACCGAACTCTCCGACGCCGGTATGTGGGTGATCTACGGCAGCGTCGAGCCGGAGACGCTGCGCGACGCCCTGGCGATCTGCCGCGATATGCTGGGCGACCTGCTGCGCCACGGGGTGACTCCCGATGAGCTGGCGATGATCAAGGAGCAGGTCAAGGGCGGCATCCTGCTCTCGCTGGAGGACACCTGGTCGGTGGCCTCGCGCAATGGCTCGCACCAGCTGCGCTACGGCCAGGTGATCCCGGTCGAGCAGGTGGTGGCTGAGGTTGAGGCGGTGACGGCAGACCAGGTGCTCGGGGTGGCCCGCCGCCTGCTGCGCCCCGAGGCCCTGCACCTGGCGGTGATCGGCCCCTACGAGGACGAGGATCGCCGCGAGCTCGAGATGTTGGTGGCCGATGGCCTGTAGGGGCGTATGGAGCGGGTGAGATGGCAATAGTCGCAATTGTGGGCGCCGGCCTCGCCGGCCTGGCGGCGGGGCGGGCCCTCGCCGACGCCGGCCACGCGGTGACGATCTTTGAGAAGAGCCGCGGCGTCGGCGGGCGCGCGGCCACCCGCCGCGTCGATGGCTTCAGCTTCGACCACGGCGCCCAGTGCCTGATGGCCGATGACCCGCACACGGCGGCCCTGGTCGCGGCCACGCCCGGCCACGCCGATATCGGCCGCCCGGTCTGGGTCCTCGACGGTGCCGGCCAGATCACCCCCGGCGACCCGGCCCTGAACGCCGCCCCGAAGTGGACGTGGACCTCCGGCCTCACCGCACTGCCCAAGGCTATGGCCCACGGCCTGACGGTGCGGACGGAGGCGGCGGTCGCGAGCATCTGCGGGCCGGGGGCCGCCGGCCGGGGGCCGGGCTTCGCGCTTATGGGTGCGGACAGCCAGCAGCTCGGGGTCGCCGACCGGGTGCTGCTAACCCCGCCGGCCCCGCAGATCGCGGACATCGTGCGGGCGAGCGCTCTGCATGCGAGGCTGCGCGCCGCCCTGCTGGCCGAGCTGGGCCGGGCCAGCTACCGCCGCTGCATCTCGATCACCTTCGCCTACGGGCGGCGGCCCGACCTGCCCTGGTACGCCCTGGTGAACGCCGACCGGCGCCACGCGATCGCCTGGCTGGCCTGCGAGCACGCCAAGCCCGGCCGCGCCCCCGCCGGGGCCGGCCTGCTCACCGCCCAGATGTCCCACGCCTGGAGCGTGGCCCACTGGGAGGTCGTCGAGCGCGGCATCTACGGCAAGGGCTCGCCGCTCGTCCACCCGCTCGCCGATGTCGCCGCGCTGGTGCGCGATCTTGCCGGCGACCTCGGCCCGCCCCTGTGGGCGGACGCCCAGCGCTGGCGCTACGCCCTCCACGATGTTGGCTGCGACGGCGATCTGCTCAACGCCACCGGCAGCGGGGTCTATATCGCCGGCGATTTCCTCGCTAGCCCGGCCCGCCTGCACCTGGCCATGCAGAGCGGCCGGCAGGTGGCCGCGCGTATGCTCGCCGAGCTCTAAAACGCGGTATACACGCCCTCACCCCCCGTCTCTCTCCCCACAGGTGGGAGAGGGGGACGGGGGTGAGGGCGATAACGAGGCACCTATAAAATTGGTTCCGGTAAGGCATATTTTCGATGGAGAAACCACAATGACCGCAACCTCAACCCGCAGCATCAAGCTGGTGACCGCGATCCCCGGCCCGCGCTCGCACGACATGGTCGCCCGGCGCGATGCCGCCGTGGTGAAGGGTCTGGCCAAGGCTACCTCTCTGGCCATCACCCAGGCCAGCGGTGCCCTGGTGACCGACGCCGACGGCAACACCCTGCTCGACTTTGTGAGCGGCATCGGCACCCTGGCCGTGGGCCACTGCCCGCCCGAGGTGGTGGCCGCCGTGCAGGCCCAGGCCGCGCAGCTCATCCACTTCTCGGCCCTGGTGGGCACCTACGAGCCATATGTGGAGCTGTGCGAGCGCCTGAACGCGGCCGTCCCGATCGCCGGGCCGTGCAAGACCCTGCTGGCCAACAGCGGCGCCGAGGGCGTGGAGAACGCGATCAAGATCGCCCGCGCCGCCACCGGTCGCCAGGCGATCGTGGTCTTCGACGGGGCCTACCACGGGCGCACCCTGCTCACCCTGACCCTCACCTCGCGCACCTTCTTCAAGAAGAAGTTCGGCCCCTTCGCCCCCGAGGTCTACCGGGCGCCCTTCCCCTACGCCTACCGTATGGGCCTGAGCGAGGCGGAGGCCACCGAGCAGTGCTGGGCGGCCTTCGAGCGCATGCTGATCGCCGGGGTTGACCCCGAGGCGATCGCGGCGGTGCTGATCGAGCCGGTGCAGGGCGAGGGCGGCTTCATCCCGGTGCCCGCCGAGTTTATGCGCCGCCTGCGCGCCTTCTGCGACCGCAACGGCTCCGTCCTGATCGCCGACGAGGTGCAGAGCGGCTTCGGGCGCACCGGCACGCTCTTCGCCATCGAGCAGATGGGCGTGGAGCCCGACATCATCGTCAGCGCCAAGAGCCTGGCCGCCGGCATGCCCCTGGCCGCCACTACCGGCCGCGCCGCCGTGATGGACGCGGCCCACTATGGCGGCCTCGGCGGCACCTACGGCGGCAACCCGCTCGCCTGCGCGGCCGCGATTGAGGTGATCAAGCTGATCGATCGCGACAGGCTCGTCGAGCGGGCGGAAGCCCTCGGCGCGCGCATCCGCGCCCACCTGGTGCCCCTGCTCAGCGTCGCGGGCAGCGGCCCGCTGGTCGGCGATGTGCGCGGCATGGGCGCGATGATCGCGATCGAGCTGGTGAGCGACCGGGCCACCCGCGACCCCGCCACCATCCAGTCCGTCCTCGACATCATCGAGCGCTGCCTCCAGCGCGGCCTGATCATTATGCGCGCCGGCCTCTACGCCAACTGCATCCGCCTGCTCGTGCCGCTCACCCTCAGCGATGAGCAGCTCGACGAGGGTATGGAGATCCTCGTCGAGGAGCTGGGAGGATAGACCGAAGGGCGCAGCAGCGCCGCGCTGCTGCGCCCTTACGTCAAAGTTTATGAGCATCATCATCACCCAGACCCAGCCCGCGCACATCCCCGAGCTGGTGGAGCACCAGAAGATCTGCTTCCCGACCCTGAAGGTTGAGGATCTCTTTGGGTTCGAGCACTTCAGCGAGCAGATCCGGGTCTTCCCCGCAGGACAGCACGTCGCCCTCGCCGACGGCAGGGTGGTCGGCCAGAGCAGCACCTTCCGCGTGCGCGGCGAGTACGTATTTAGGCAGCACACCTTCCACGAGCTCGTCGGCGATGGCTTCTTCACCGAGCACGATGATGCGGGCGAGTGGCTCTACGGGGCCGATATGAGCGTCCACCCCGACTTCCGCGGCCAGCGGGTCTCGCGCATGCTCTACGCGGCGCGCTGGGAGCTGATCCGCCGCCTCGGCATGCGCGGGATCGTCGCCGGCGGCATGCTCCCCGGCTACAACGCCTACAGCGGCCAGATGGATGTGGACACCTATGTGGCCGAGGTGGTGGCCGGCCGGATCGTCGACCCCACCCTCACCTCGCAGCTGCGCAACGGCTTCACGGTGCGCGGCGTGCTCTACGACCATATCCGCGCCGGTGAGATGACCGGCCACGCCTCGCTCCTTGTGTGGGAAGCCTGAGCGCAATGTTGAATGCTGAATGTTGAATGTTGAACATTTAGCATGTAGCACCGACGATGAGGGAGTGTTGAATGCTGAATGCTGAATGTTGGATTCCGAACATTCAGCATTCAACATTCAACATTCAACATTACATATGCACACCCTCCACGTCTGTCACACCGGCACCTTCCGCGATGTCGGCGACCTGAGCGCGATCAGCGACTACCTGGCCGACCCGAAGGCCCTCGTCTGGCTCGATCTGGAGTCGCCCGATGAGGCTGAGGTGGCGCTACTGCAAGCCGAGTTCGGCTTCCACCCCCTGGCGATCGAGGACGCCGTGCGCGACCACGAGCGGCCCAAGGTGGACTCCTACGATGGCTACTACCTGCTGATCTTCTACGCGGCGCGCTACAGCGACCACGATCAGATCGTGCTCCAGAGCCTGAACCTCTTCGTGGGCGGCAACTACCTGGTGAGCATCAGGCACGGCCCGATCATTGAGATCGATGACACGATGACGCGCTGGCACGTGCTCAACGCGCCGATCGGCCAGAGCACCACGCGCCTGCTCCACGCCCTGCTCGACGCGATTGTGGATAACTACTTCACCCTGATGGACCGCGTGGTTGACCGGGTGGAGGAGCTGGAGGACACGATCTTCGGCCGCTTCCGCGAGGACTCCATCCAGGACATCTTTCGGCTCAAGAAGGACTTGCTGCTGCTGCGCCGGGCGGTGGCCCCCGAGCGGGATGTGCTGAATGTGCTGCTGCGCCAGGAGATGGCGATCTTCCAGGGCCCCGAGATCGCCTATATTCAGGATGTCTACGACCACCTGGTGCGCGTGACCGACAGCATCGACACCTACCGCGACCTGCTCTCCAGCGCCCTCGATAGCTATCTCTCGCTCCAGTCAAACCAGCTCAATCAGCTGGTCAAGGCACTGACCCTGGCTTCGATCATTCTCATGTCCTGCGCGCTGGTCTCTGGGATCTACGGCATGAACTTCGCGCATATGCCGGAGCTGGCCTGGCCCCTGGGCTACCCCTTCGCCATCAGCCTGATGCTCCTCATCGGTATCGGGCTCAGCCTGTTCTTCAAGAGCCGCAAGTGGTGGTGATCCCGAAAGACACGAGATGGAGGCTCTTAATCCTAAGTTTCTTTTTCTTAACTGTGGGTTTAACTTCCTCATATGCGGGTGGCGTGGTATCGTACTATCATCACGGTAGCGCTTATGGTAAAGGAGAATATATGCCTTCTCAGGAAACCAAAAAAGCCATAGAATATGCGCTCGCTTTCGCAACAACAGGGGCGGGGGCGTCTTTTGGCATCAAGACATTCGTACCGATCCCAATCATTGACGCTATCCCGCAGACGATCCTTGTCAAAATAATGGCTGATCAGATATCGTCTATCTATGGATTCCGCTCTCTCAAGGGGCTAACGGCGTTCACCGGGATGCTCGTGGGCGCCGCAGGCGGCGTGAAATTAGCAAGCGAGGTCACCACATTCATCCCTGTGGCCGGGCCGGGCACGAGCGCAATCACGACCTTCGCACTGCATATGTCGGTGGGTATTGTGCTGATTATCACCCTCGAACTGATTCGGGAGGGCACCATATCTGAGGACTATATCCGAAGTGCCACCATTAACGACGTGGGTGTCCTGCTGGGCTTAGCCACCGAGGTGTTGATGGACATTGTGAGTGGTAGCGATGGGGTCGGGGCCATCGGCGCGGCGGTGGACAAGTTTAGCCTGCAGAGCGCATAGGCTCATTGCGGGGGGCGCGGGGGCGGCACAGCCGCCCCCTATTTTTTTTGTCGGGTTTGGGGCACAGCCCCAGGGACGTTGGACCAGCCCTGCGGCATAACGCAGGGGCCGGGCGCGAAGGGCGCTATAATGAGGTTGCCAACATGGCCCATCGTTCTGGGAGGAGGCCCGCATGTCCTACGGAGTGAAGCTCGACCCGCGCCCGCTGACCGGCGAGATCGGGGTGCGCGAGCTGGTCGATAGCTACCTGTTCGCCTATAACGCGGCCCGCCTGCGCGAGGCCTGCCAGCTCTTCGCCCGCAAGATCGCCCAGCCCGATGTGACCATCGGCGTGACCCTGAGCGGTGCCCTGACGCCCACCGGGCTGGGTACCGCCACGATCGTGCCGCTGATCCGCGCCGGCCTGATCGACTGGGTGGTCAGCACGGGGGCCAACCTCTACCACGACCTGCACCGCTCGCTGGGCTTTGAGCTGTTCGGCAGCACGCCCTTCACCAACGACATTGAGCTGCGCGAGAATAAGATCATCCGCATCTACGACATCCTCTTCCACCAGGACGTGCTGCTGGAGAGCGACGAGTTTGTGCGCCAGTGTCTGCGCGGCGAGGAGTTCCAGACGACAATGGGCACCGCCGAGCTGCACTACAAGCTCGGCAAGTATACCAAGGCCCGCGAGGAGGCTCTCGGCAGCGGCTACGTGAGCATCCTGACGGCCGCCCACGAGTGTGGCGTGCCCCTCTACACCTCTAGCCCCGGCGACAGCACCCTGGGCATGAATGTGGCCGCCCTGGCCCTAGAGGGCAACCGGTGCCGCTTCGATGTTGAGCGCGATGTGAATGAGAGCACGGCGATCGTCTACGACGCCAAGAAGAGCGGCGGCCAGAGTGCGGTGGTGATCGTCGGCGGCGGATCGCCCAAGAACTTCATCCTCCAGACCGAGCCGCAGATCCAGGAGATCCTCGGCCTCGACGAGGCGGGCCACGACTATTTCATCCAGTTCACCGACGCCCGCCCCGACACCGGAGGTCTCTCCGGGGCCACGCCCTCCGAGGCGATGACCTGGGGCAAGATCGACCCCGACCAGCTGCCCGGCACGGTGGTCTGCTACCTGGATAGCACGGTGGCCCTGCCGATCCTGACGAGCTACGCGCTGGCCACGGCCGCGCCCCGCCCGCTGAAGCGGCTCTACGATCGGCGCGACGATCTGCTTGCGCAGATCAGCGCCGACTATCGCGCGCGGCTGAGCTGATCTGGGGCCTCGCCCCATGCGCATCAACGTTAGGGCTGCCGCCCTAAAACCCTCTGGTATGTTGCAGAACTGTGCCAGCGAAGCTGGCACAGTTCTGCAACATACCAGAGAATCCTGGGGGCCGCAGGCCCCCAAGCCCCGGCTCAGGGAGAACCTATGGAGCTTCTGATCGACGGGATCGCCCTCGGCGACGACGTCGCCCTCGACGAGTGGCGGGCGGCCGAGCTTTCCTGCCTGCCGCCCGCGGGCGCCACCCTGAGCCTGCGGGCGGGCGATCTGGAGCTGGAGCTCTTTCTGCGGCCGGGCGACCCGGCCTGGCGCTGGCGCTGGCCCGCCCAGGGCGGCGTGGGCTCGTTCGCCCTGCTGCTGCGCGCCGCGTGGCCCGACGGGCGCGCCGAGGAGCTGCGGGCCAGCCTGCGGGTGCGCCCGCGCAAGCTCGACGCGGAGCGCTACCGCGCGCTGCTCGTCGATATGCAGCGCCTCGGACGCGAGCTGGTCTTCGCCCTGGGCGGCGCGGCCGAGCCCGGGGCCTGGCCGCCCGAGTCTGGCGGCGGCCCGCCCTCGCCCGCCGAGGATCTGGCCGGGCTGCTTGGCCCCGACCTCGATCGCTTTCTGTCCGCCGGCGAGCGGGTCGCTCGCCGTCCGCCCGAGCGCCTGCGCCCAGACGTGGGGATGGTTGACCCCGGCCAGGCCCGCGATCTCTCGGCCCTCGACCGCGCGCGCCTCGACGCCTCCGCCCCGCCGGATGCTGCGGGCGGCGATACGCCCCTCGCCCGCCGCCTCGCCGCCGTGCCGGAGCGGCAGCCCGCCGCCAGCCACGACTCCTACGAGAACCGTCTGCTGAAGCGCACCCTGGCCCTGCTCACCCGGCGGGTCGCGCAGCTCCAGGGGCTGCCCGGCCTGTCTGAGGCGGCATCCCAGCGCGCCGCCGAGTCCGGCGCGCGCCTGCGCGGCCTGCGCTCTGCGCCGCTCTTCGCCGAGGTGGGCGCGCTCAGCCAGTTCGCCGGCCCTACCGCCCGTCTCCAGCGCGACCCCGACTACCGCGTGGTCTACCGCATGTGGCAGCAGCTGCGCCGACGTCCGCTGATCGCGTGGGACGCGCCGACGCTCCAGATCCCCATCCAGGATCTGCCCCGGCTCTACGAGCGCTGGTGCGCCGCGCGGGTGGCCCTGGCCCTGCTGCGCCTGCCCGGCCTGCGCCTGGAGTCTCAGGGGATCGCGTGCCAGGACGACCCCGCCGACGATCTGGCCTGGGGGGTGCGCCTGGCCGAGGGCGGGGCGCTGCTGGCAATGGAAGGCCCGGCGGGCGCGCGGCTGACCCTGCGCTACCAGGCCCGCTACACGCCCGGCGGCGCGGGGCTACGCTCGCTCGACCGCCACACCCGCGTGCCCGACCTGGCCCTGGAGATATCCCGGCCCGGCGCGCCGACCGGGGTGATCGTGCTCGACGCCAAGTACCGCCTGGACGCATCCGGCGGTGTGCCCGAGGACGCCCTGGCCGACGCCTACAGCTACCTGAGCAGCATCGGCGCGGCGGGCGGCGCGCGGGCGGCGATCGGCGTGGCCCTGCTCTACCCCGGTCGGGGGCCCGCCGAGGTCTACCCCAGCGGCGCGGCCGCCCTGCCGCTGCTCCCCGGCGACGACGGGGATCTGGAGATGTGGCTGGCGCAGGTGCTCGCACCCGCCAGCTGAGACCGGTGGCCGCACAACACCAGCAGAAAGCGCTTGGCCCAGCCGGGGCTGCCGAGCTGGCGGGATCACTGGAGCGCCTGCTGCTGGCAGCGCGGCTGCTGGAGCGGTTGCTGGGCTAGTGCAGTCTGCCCAGGGTCGGGCCGCAGGTACGGTCGCAGTGACGGAGCGACCGGGTATCCGGTCACTTTATCACCTCCCCCACGCCATGCTGCCGATGCTCTGGTTGGTGTTGGGCAGGGACATCGGCGCGCCGTCGGTAGTCGTCCAGCGCAGGTCTACCGACGTATTCGCGGGCTCCACGCTCACCACGGCCCCGCGGCCGTCGGGGGCCCAGAGCACCTGGCCGAGATGGTCGCTGAACGGCGCGCCGCTGGCTGCGGGCGCGGCCTGCGGGGCCGTCAGGTCGGCCATCGTGAAGCTCATCGTCCCCGCGCCAGACGGGTCGCGCTGGACGAGGAAGAAGCGCAGCGCCCCGCCCGCCATCGCCAGGGGCGCCCGCGACAGCACATCGGCAGCCGCCATCGCCATCGTGGCACCGCTGGCCGCATCGCCCCGCCAGATGGTCGGCCCCGACTCTGGCCCGGCCAAGAAGTAGACCGCCGCGCCGTCGGGCGACCATGTGGCCTCGCCGCAGAAGGTCTTCGTTCCTGGCGGCACCGCCAGGCGCACCACCGCGCCGCCGCCGGTCGGCATCACCCCCAGGCCGCACCCGCCATAGTAGAGCGAGTAGATCTCGACGAGCATGCGCGCGCCATCGGGCGAGAGGGCGAAGGGTCGGTAGCCGCTGATCGTGGGCGACGGGTTGGCGACGTTGTCGACCGGGTCATCGGCGCGCAGCAGCTCCAGCGCCCCGCCCTCGGCCGAGATGCGGTAGACCCCGCTGGGCGTGTCGGGCGGCTCGCGGTTATTGAGCATGCGCAGGTAGATCTGCGCGCCGTCGATCGACCAGACCAGGTTGCTCAGCTCGTGGCCCTTGGCCTCGTAGATGGTGCGTCGGCCCTCGCCGTGCGGCCCCGCCCGCACCAGCCGGTCGGCCTTCAGGTCGCCGACCACGTAGGCCATATCGCCGGTGCTGGCCATGGCGAAGGTGGCAATTGGCGGGAGCCCCTGGATGTCAACCTTCTCGTCCGTCACCAGGACGCGGCTCTTGCCGTCGCGCTCGATGCGGGCGATCTGGCCGTTGTCGAGCACATAGAGCGGCGCTGGCAGGGCGGCACCCTGTGGCGGGGCGGCGGTGGGCTTAGGCGGGCCGCTCGTCTCGCCCGCCGTGGGCTGCGGGGCGGTGGTGCCCTGCGGCGCGACGATGTTCTGC
>JBAXES010000020.1:0-17776 GCA_037140315.1 Chloroflexales bacterium | reverse complement strand
CCCCCTCCGGCGAGCGCCCCGCCGCCACCCAGCGCCCGTAGGCCCGCTCCAGGTAGGCGAGGTACGCCGGCGTGTGAACGGCGAGGATCGGCTCGACTCCGAAGGCGCGCGGCGGCGCTGGCGCGGGGAAGCCGGCCGCCGCCAGGGCTGCGGCGATGATCGCGGCGCGGCGCGGCACCTCGAAGTAGGGCGTGCGCTGGCCGTCGATGATCTCGAAGGGCGGGTCGTGCTGCGCGTGGGCCGGGCTGGCGATGATCTGCATGGCGGTATCCTTCGCTCTCCAAAACGTAGCAGCGTGTTGGTGATTGGCAGCAGGGCCGCCAACCAGCAACACTATACTATTTAATCTCCGGTTGCCCAACGGCGACATATAATAATGAAACCTTCACAAATATTATGCAGGCCACGCGCTAGGATTGTGGAAGTAGCAAATACTCAGTTTAGACTATTCGCCCCTGGACTGGCTTAAGGAGCAGCGACATGCGCTTTGTCTTCCTCACCACGCAGGACAACTACACCACCGCCCTGCGCGACGCCGCCGCCGCGATCTCGCGCGAGCACGGGTTTGAGCTGACTGTCGGGGTCTATATGACCTCGGAGCTCAGCGACCCGGACATGCGCCATCGCCTTGAGGAAGATCTGGCGCGAGCCGACTTCATCTTCGGCGGGATGATCTTCGGCGAGGCGATTGTGCGCCCCCTGGTGGATCAGCTGGCACAGCTCAGCTGCCCGGTCTGCGTCATCATCAGCAACCCGGCGCTCCTGCGGCTCACCCGCCTCGGCAAGTTCAACCTGGGCATGATCAGCGATGGCAAGGACAAGGATAAAGAGGAGAAGAAGGGCAGCATCCTCCAGGCGCTGAAGCCCAAGCACGGCCACGGCGAGGTGTCACGCCAGATGAACCTGATGAAGGGCCTGGCCAAGGTCCTCAAGTATCTGCCCGGCCGCTTCCGCGACCTGCACACCTATGTGGTGGCGCACCAGTTCTGGATGCACAACACGCCGAAGAACATGGAGCGCATGCTCTGCATGCTGATCGAGCGCTACGTGCCGGGCTACAAGGGCAAGCTGCCGGTCGAGGACCCGGAGATCTTCCCGGATCTGGCGCTCTGGCACCCGGACGCGCCCAAGCCCTTCACCGACCTGAAGAGCTACCAGAAGTGGCAGAAGAGCCGTCGGCTCAAGCTCGATAAGGGCGTGGCCGGGCTGATCTCGCTGCGGGTGATCGTCCTCGGCGACAATGTGCGCCACCTGATCGGCATCATCCGCTCGCTGGAGGCCCGCGGGGTGGAGGCGCGCGTGGCCTACACCGCCGGGCTCGACGGGCGGCCCGCCATCGACACCTTCTTCACCACCCAGGACGACAAGCACACGCCGACCATCGACCTGCTCGCCACCACCTCGGGCTTCGCCCTGGTGGGCGGCATGGCCCAGAGCAAGCCCGAGGAGGCCCGGGCCGCGATGGAGGCGCTGAATGTGCCCTTCCTCCAGACCATCCCGCTGGTCTTCCAGGGCGTCGAGCAGTGGCTGGCCGATGAGCGCGGCCTGAGTCCGATGCACATCGCTATGAACGTGGCCATGGCCGAGCTGGACAGCGCCACCGAGCCGCTGGTCTACGGCGGGCCGTCGCGCGATGCGGGCGTGGCCGTGCCCGTGCAGGCCATGACCGACCGCTTCGCCGAGCGGGTGGCCCGGCGCATCGCCCTCAAGCGCAAGGCCAACGCCGAGAAGAAAGTGGCCCTGGTGCTCTTCAACTACCCGCCGAACCTGGGCAACATCGGCACCGCCGCCTACCTGGATGTGTTCGAGAGCACCTACCGGCTGCTGGCGAAGATGCGCGCCGACGGCTACCGGGTCGATCTGCCGGCCAGCGCCGACGAGCTGCGCCAGATGATCGTCGAGGGCAAGGGCGACCCATCCAGCGCGCCCCTGGTCCACGGCACCGACGCCAGCGTGGGGGCCTTCCTGCCGCTGGAGGACTACCGGCGGCTCTTCCCCGACTACGTGGACATCGAGCCGTTCTGGGGCAAGGCCCCCGGCGAGCTGCTCAACGACGGCAAGCGCTTCCAGATCCTCGGCCGCCAGCTGGGCAATGTGTTCGTGGGCGTGCAGCCGACCTTCGGCTACGAGCGCGACCCGATGCGCATGCTGATGGCCAAGGACGCCGCGCCGCACCACGGCTTCGCCGCATTCTACACCTGGCTCGACCGGGTCTTCGGCGCGGATGCGGTGGTGCACATGGGCACCCACGGCGCGCTGGAGTTTATGCCCGGCAAGCAGGCCGGCCTCGGCCCGCAGTGCTGGCCGGCGCGCCTGATCGCCGGCCTGCCCAACATCTACTACTACTGCGTGAACAACCCCAGCGAGGCCACGATCGCCAAGCGCCGCGGCGCGGCCACCCTGGTGAGCTACCTGGTGCCGCCCGTGCAGCAGGCCGGGCTCTACAAGGGCCTGCGCGCCCTCAAGGACAGCATCGACCAGTACCGCCAGCGCCCCGACGACGGGCTGCTGGAGGACATCCAGCTCCAGGCCGAGAAGCTGGGCATCGCGATGACCGACAACCTGATCTCGAACCCCGAGGCATTCGTGGCGTCGCTCAGCCACGAGCTGCTCCAGGTCGAGCAGCGGCTCATCCCGATCGGCCTGCACGTGCTGGGCCGGGCCCCGTCGGTCGATGAGCTGGTGGACACCCTGGCCCTGGTGGCGACCTTCCAGCGCCCCGAGCCCGGCGCGCCCACCCTGCCCGAGCAGGTCGCCTCTGGCCTGGGCTACCGCTACGCCGACCTTGGGGCCGGGATCAGCCGCGACTCGGTGGCCCAGGATCGCTACCGCCAGGTGGACACGACCAGCAAAGAGGCCATCCGCCGCTTTGTGAATGTTGAATTGCCGGGCAAGGGTATTCAACATTCAACATTCAACATTCAACATTCAGCAGCCGACGCCTACCTGCACGAGGCGGCCGGCGTGGCGCCCGGCTCGCTGGATGCGACCTGGCATCTGCTGGGCGACCTGCGGGCCAAGATGGTGGTCGATCACGAGACCTCGGGCCTGCTCAACGCCCTGGCCGGCGGCTACATCCCGCCCTCGCCCGGCAACGATGTGGTGCGCAACCCCGCCGTCGTGCCCACCGGGCGCAACATCCACGGGCTCGACCCCTTCCGCATCCCATCGGCGGCCGCCCAGGTCAGCGGGGCCCGCGTGGTGGAGGACCTGCTGGCCCGCCTCACCAAGGACCAGGGCGCGCTGCCCGAGACGGTGGCGCTCATCCTCTGGGGCACCGACAATATCAAGACCGAGGGCGAGGGCGTGGCCCAGGCCATGGCCCTGCTGGGCGCGCGGGTGATCAGCGACGAGCTGGGCAAGGTGGCCGACGTGGCGCTCATCCCGCTGGCCGAGCTGGGCCGCCCGCGCGTCGATATCGTGGCCACGGTGAGCGGTATCTTCCGCGACCTGATGGCCATGCAGGCCCAGCTGATCGACAAGGCCGTGCGCATGGCCGCCGCCGCCGACGAGCCGGTCGAGCTCAACTTTGTGCGCAAGCACGTGCTGGCCCAGACCGCCGAGCTCGGCATCAGCGTGGACGAGGCATCCTCGCGCGTGTTCTCCAACGCGCCAGGCAGCTACGGGGCCAACGTCAACAATATGGTCGAGAGCGGCTCCTGGGAGGACGACTCGCAGATCGGCGATATCTTTATGACCCGCAAGGGCTTCGCGATGGACAGGCGCGGCGACTGGCAGGCCGCCCGGCCCATCCTTGAGCAGGCCCTGGGCACGGTGCAGGCCACCTTCCAGAACGTAGACAGCGTCGAGGTGGGCATCAGCGACGTGGACCACTACTACGAGTACCTGGGCGGGGTGACCAAGAGCGTGGAGAAGCTGCGCGGCTCGCGCCCGCCGGTGATGGTGGCCGAGGTGGAGGCCTTCAGCGGCCCCGGCGGCGGGCGGGTGCGCTCGCTGGAGCAGATGGTGCGCCTGGAGAGCCGGGCCAAGCTGCTGAACCCGAAGTGGTTCGAGGGCATGCTCGCCCACGGCTACGAGGGCGTCCGCGAGATCGAGGTGCGCGTGAGCAACACCTACGGCTGGAGCGCCACCTCCAACGCCGTGGAGGGCTGGGTCTACCAGGGCGTCGCCGAGACCTACCTGCTCGACGAGGCCATGCGCGAGCGGCTGGCCAAGCTGAACCCGCACGCCGCCGCCGGCGTGGCCCGCCGCCTGCTAGAGGCCAACAGCCGCGGATTCTGGGACGCCGACGAGGGCACCCTGGAGCAGCTGCGCGAGATCTACGCCGACCTGGAGGATAGATTGGAGGGAGTTGCCTCCTAAAGAGGGGAGGTTTCAGGGAGGGCTTTGCCCTCCCTGGCCCTCCCCTTTGCCTATGCTATACTGGCCTCGCTTTTGACGGGAAGGAATGCGAGGCTCGGGAATGAAGATATACAAGGCCCGCGCGCCGATGCGGATCGGATTCTTCGGCGGCGGCACCGACGTGAGCCCCTACGCCGAAGACCACGGCGGCAAGGTGCTCAACTGCACGATCAACCTCTTCGTGCGCTGCATGCTCACCCCCAGCAGCGAGTCCGGCATCACCATCCGCTCCCTCGACCTCCAGGAGGTGAGCAAGCTGGTGGGCGGGCGCGAGTGGGACGGCAAGCTCACCCTGCCCCAGGCCGTCCTGGACGCCATGCCGCTGCTCCAGTCGGTGCGCTCAGAGGAGCACCCCGGCTTTAAGCTGACCATGTTCAGCGACGCGCCCCCCGGCAGCGGCCTAGGCTCCTCGTCGGCCCTGGTGGTGAGCATGCTCAAGCTGCTCTACGCCATCGCCGGCCAGAGCTACGACCCGCACCAGCTCGCCGAGATGGCCTACCGCATCGAGCGGGTCGACATGGGCATCCCCGGCGGGCGCCAGGACCAGTACGCCGCCGTGTTCGGCGGGATGTGCCTCTACCACTTCGGCCAGGGCCGGGTGATCGTCGAGCCGGTGATCACCGACCCGGCCGCCCTGATGGAGCTGGAGAGCTGCCTGATCATCGGCTACATCGGCGACCGCCAGCTGCTCACCCGCCACCTGATGAACGACCAGGTCAGCCGCCTGGTGAAGGGCGACACCCTGCGGCTCCACGATGAGACCAAGGCCTTTGTGGACGAGGCCACCCGCCTGCTGCGCCAGATGCGCATCGCCGACTTCGGCCGCCTGCTCCACGAGGCCTGGGAGGTGAAGAAGGCCTTCTCGCCGCACATCGCCCCGCCGATCGTGGACGAGGTCTACACGCTGGCCCGTCAGCACGGGGCCTGGGGCGGCAAGATCACCGGCGCCGGCGGCGGCGGCTTTATGGTCTTCGCCTGCCCCTTCGACCGCCGCCTCGACCTGGAGCGCGCCCTGACCCAGGCCGGCGTGAATGTGCGGCCCTTCTCCTTCGTCTCCCACGGTGTGCAGTCCTGGAGCGTCGAGGCGTAGCTGAGGGCATAGGAGAGGCGCAACGATGGACACGGACGATCAGGGCCCGCCGCCGACCAGCCGCGAGGCGCTGGAGCGCGAGAGCGAGGTGACCTTCTTCATCGCCAGCGGGCCGGGCGGGCAGCACCGCAACCGCAACGCCACCGGCGTGCGCCTCGTGCACCGCCCCAGCGGGATCGTGGTGACGGCCACCGAGCGCCGCTCGCAGGCGGCGAACCTGGAGATGGCCTATGCGCGGCTGGCCCGCCGGCTAGAGGCGGCCAACGCCGTCGTCGCGCCGCGCTTCGCCACCCGGCCGAGCCGATCAGCCCGCGCCGAGCGCCGGACGACGAAGCGCCGGCGCGGGGCGACCAAGGCGCTGCGCGGGCCCGTCCGCGACGAGTAAGGGCGCGCCCCATCCCCAAAAATCACATACCAAATACCTCGCGTGACAATGCGGTGTCAATCATATCTTGGTCGGCATCAGGCGCAACAGCTTTGCCGAGCGAGACAAGCTGCTCGCAGTTTGGGTAGCGTAACGTGCGTAAGTCAGTGGCATTAACCTGCGTGTGGCCATTGAACTGTCGAGAGAACGTATCAACAGTAGGGGCCATTGCAGAAGCTACGCGGCGTAATTGCCACCAGCTCGCCGCCAGGGATCAAAAGCTTGAGTGCCATCGCGACAAAGCCGGCATTATAAGTTCGACACCTCGACCCCAAACTGGCTCAGAAGGCGGCGCTCAGGCGACGCCGTCTGGATTTTTCGATAGGGCGGGTTGAGGATTGCGATATTGTACGCTGGAGTAGCCTGCGCGAACATCGGCTCCAGATGTGTCGCGGCAAATGCCAGAAAGTCGCCCGTGATGACAGTTGAGGTGAAAGCTATACCTGACGAGACGCAGTGATCTTGGCATAAGGCCAGCGTCGTGTGGAGCTGAGGGAGCAGCCGCGCATCGATCTCGCAGGCGGTGATACTGATTGCCTTCGGAGGATTAGCGCGCACACAGAGGGCAGTCACCGCCGCCGCGCTCAGCACTCCGATACCAGCGCCTGGGTCAAGCAGTGAGACGGTACTATATGGCACCTGAAGCAATCCTGCCATCAGTTGGGCAATCGGTGTCGGGGTAAGCACCTGCCCCAGGGCCACGCGTGTCGCATCATCAGGGGTGAGGCGAACGCGGGCGAGATCAATCTGTTGAAGAATATCTGTATGAGGGATGGCTACCATAGGGTCTATTATACCAGCACCCCTATTCTGATCTCTATTCCTTCAACGCACCCGCGCGAAGCCTTCCCGCACCCGCGCGAAGCCTTCCCGCACCCGCGCGAAGCCTTCCCGCACCCTCACGAAGCCTTCCCGCACCCGCGCGAAGCCTTCCCGCGCCCGCACGAAGCCTATAACGCAGTAGAGCATAAGTAACGCTGTCATGCCGAGCGCAGCGAGGCATCTTCCAGGCTCGTGGATGGGAAGACCCCTCGCTGCGCTCAGGGTGACAGGGTGGGGATGTTTCTCCCGGCACCATTGGCCCACCGGCCATGAGATACTCAGGGTGACATGGGCTAGACAGACCCCCGCACCCTGGTGTAGACTAGCATCAGTATGATGCAAGATAACCCAAAAGCTCTCATACGCATCCTGGTGATCGCCGCCCACCCCGACGACATCGAGTTTGGCATGGGTGGCTCCGTCGCCCTCTGGACTGACGCTGGTCACGAGGTGATCTACGCGCTGGTCACCGACGGCTCGGCCGGCACCAACGAGCCGGGGGCCGATCTTGCGGCCCTGGCCCGCACCCGTCGCGACGAACAGATCGCCGCCGCCGCCGCCGTCGGCGTGCGCGACGTGCGCTTCCTCGGCCACCGGGACGGCACGCTCCAGCCAACTATCGAGCTGCGCCGCGAGCTGACCGCCCTCATCCGCCAGGTGCGGCCCCAGCGCGTTATCTGCCAGGACCCGACGCTGATCTTCGCCGGGAGCGGCTATATCAACCACCCCGACCATCGCGCCGCCGGCGAGGCCGCCCTCTACGCGGTCTTCCCCAGCGCCGAGACTCGCCCGATCTTCCCCGAGCTGCTGGACGAGGGGCTGGAGCCGCACAAGGTGCACGAGCTCTACCTCACCTTCTCGCCGCAGCCCGACACCTTCTTCGATATCTCCTCGGTCATAGACCGCAAGATCGAGTCCCTGCTCTGCCATCGCTCGCAGGTCGGCCCCGAGGTCGGCGAGATGGTGCGCGGCTGGGACGCAGAGACCGGCAAGCGGGACGGCTACGCCTACGCGGAGTCATTCCGGGTGATGCGCCTCGTCGATAACTAGCCCCCCCAGACACAACTCAGACGCCGGGAGCGGGCGACGGGATCGTCACACCCCCGGCGTTTTCGTACCTATACCATCCCCTGGGGCCAGGCCCCACGCGCATTAACTCTAGGGCTGCCGCCCCACAAACCCACGTTGTTTTGGCCACAATGGCCAGCGAAGCTGGCCATTGTGGCCAAAACAACAAAAGATTCCGAGGGCCTGCGGCCCCCACGAGAAAGGAGACCCTGTTGGAGGATTGATACCCGCGCGGCACACACGCGTCAGGGCCGTGTGCGCCGACCGTCGCGCCTGCTAGGGATCTGTCTTCTCCCAACCCAGCGCGCGCCGCCCTGCCAATCTGTCCGCGCACCACCGTCACGGGCGCGTCGCCCACGATGTGAACGCCACTCTCGCTGCGATGGGGCAGCCGCGCGTAACGCGCGTCGCGTTCACGGTGTCGGACATACTACAGGAGCTTGTATGCTATCGCTCACCGCCGCCCAGCAGCAGACCATCGCCGACAACGTCTGGCTGCACTTCTTCCAGATGGGCCACCTGTCCAGTACCAGCGCGCGGCCCACCGTGCTCGTCCGTGGAGCGGGGTCGCGCGTATGGGACCAGGATGAGAACGAGTACATCGATGGGCTCTCCGGTCTCTTCACGGTGAATGTCGGCTACGGGCGTCAGGAGATCGCCGACGCCGTGGCCGCCCAGCTTGCCCAGATCGCCTACGTCAGCCCCTTCAGCTTCCCCAGCCTGCCCATGGTCGCGCTCTCCGCGAAGCTCGCCGCGATCGCCCCCACCGGCCCGCAGTCCCGCGTCTTCCTCACCACCGGCGGATCCGACGCCGTCGAGACCGCGCTCAAGCTCGCCAAGGTCTACCAGCGCCGCCAGGGCCACCATGATCGCCACAAGGTGATCGCCCGCCGCAGCGCGTACCACGGCACGAGCATGGGCGCGCTCTCGGTAAATGGCATCACCTCGATCCGCAACGGGGTCGGCCCGCTGGTGCCCGGCGCCCGCCACGCCCCCGTGCCCTACCGCTACCGCTGCGACCACTGCGCCCTGGCCGGGGCCTGCCCCGGCGCCTGCGCCGACGAGACCGAGCGGCTGATCGAATTCGAGGGGCCAGAGACGGTTGCCGCGATCATCCTTGAGCCGGTGCAGAACTCGGGCGGGGCGATCGTCTCGCCGCCCGAGTACCTGCGGCGCATCCGCGAGATCTGTGATCGCCACGGCATCCTGCTGATCGCCGACGAGGTGATCTGTGGGTTCGGCAGGGTGGGCGGCTGGTTCGGCTCGACCGAGCTCGGCCTGCGGCCCGACATCGTCACCTGCGCCAAGGGGCTGACCAGCGGCTACGCCCCCCTCGGCGCCGTTCTCGTCCGGCCCGAGATCGCCGACGCCTTCGTGAGCGACTCCGACGCCGACAAGTTTATGCACGGGGTCACCTTCGGCGGCCACCCGGCCTCCTGCGCCGCCGCCCTGGCGAACCTGGCGATCATCGAGCGCGAGGGCCTCACCGAGCGCTCGCGCGCCATGGGCGACTACATGCAGCGCGAGCTGCGGGCGGCCGTCGGCGACCACCCCAACGTCGGCGAGGTGCGTGGCATGGGCATGTTTATGGCCGTCGAGCTAGTGCGCGACCGCGCGACCCGCGAGTCGCTGGCCGAGGAGAAGCTGATGGGCTGGCTGAGCGACCAGCTCAAGCGCCGCGGCCTGATCTGCCGCGCCGACGACCGGCTTGAGCCGGTGATCCAGCTCGCCCCGCCGCTCGTCCTCACCCAGGCCGAGGCCGACCGCTGCGTGAGCATCGTCGCCGAGGCCATCCAGGCCCTCGGCCGACGCCTCGACAGCACGCCGGCCATGATCGCGATGCCCACGCCCGCGCCCCAGGCCATCGCGGCGGACTAGGGCGAGAGCCTCGCCCTAACCACCCATATTCCCACTGATGATATGCTTGAGATTGCCAGCGGGGCTGGCAGTCGCGAGCATATCATCAGTGGGAATTATGCTGTGGGCCTGCGGCCCTCAAGCTCCCGCTGCGAGGCCTACCAACCACAGGTCTCCTACGAGCTGCGCGACGCGCTGCCTGGACGGGGGCGCGGCCTGTGGCATCACCGCAGCGCAGATGCGGTATCATGGGTTAAGCCGGATACGCTTCGCCTGAATCTGGCGTATTCTCGCACGAGGCACGAACCAAAGCCGGTGATTATGTTGGCTTCATTATCAGAGGCCATGTTTAGAAAGAGCAGCATATGGGCGAGAGACTCACATCCAGACCCGAATGGATGGCCCTAGCCGATCACTACGAGACTGTCGGCAAGGTTCACCTGCGCGATCTGTTCGCGGCTGACCCTAACCGGGGCGAGCGACTGACCGCCGAGGCCGCCGGACTCTTCCTCGACTACTCGAAGCACCGAGTCACCGACGAGACTCTCGGCCTGCTGATAAAGCTGGCCGAGGCGTGCGACCTGTCGGGGCGGGCCGAGGCCATGTTCAGCGGTGAGAAGATCAACATCACCGAGGGCCGCGCCGTGCTCCACACCGCCCTGCGCGCCCCCCGCGATGCGGTCGTCATAGTCGATGGGCACAATGTCATCCCGGATGTCCACGCCGTGCTCGACAGCATGGCCGACTTCAGCCAGCGCGTGCGCTCGGGGGCGTGGCTGGGCCACACCGGCCAGCCCATCCGCGCCGTGGTCAACATCGGCATCGGCGGCTCCGACCTCGGGCCAGTGATGGCCTATGTGGCTCTGCGCCACTACAGCCAGCGCAGCATCACCTTCCGCTTTGTCTCGAACGTCGACGGCACCGACTTCGCCGAGGCGGTGCGCGACCTCGACCCGGCCAGCACGCTCTTCATCGTGGCCTCGAAGACGTTCACCACGCTGGAGACGATGACCAACGCCCGCAGCGCGCGGGCCTGGCTGCTGTCTGCCTTCGACGACAAAGCCGCTGTGGCCAAGCACTTCGTGGCCGTCTCGACCAACGCCGCCGCCGTGACGAAGTTCGGCATCGATGTCGCCAACATGTTCGGCTTCTGGGACTGGGTCGGCGGGCGCTACTCTATGAACTCGGCCATCGGCCTCTCGACCATGATCGCGATCGGGCCGGAGCGCTTCCACGAGATGCTGGCCGGCGCCCGCGCGATGGACGAGCACTTCCGCAGCGCCCCCCTCGCCCAGAACCTGCCCGTCCTTATGGGCCTGCTGAGCGTCTGGTACAGCAGCTTCTTCGACGCCGACACCGTGGCCGTGCTGCCCTACGACCTGTACCTCAGCAACTTCCCGGCCTACCTCCAGCAGCTTACCATGGAGAGCAACGGCAAGCGGGTGACGCTGAGCGGCGCCGAGGTCGACTACCAGACCGGGGCGATCTACTGGGGCAAGCCCGGCACCAACGGCCAGCACTCGTTTTACCAGCTCATCCACCAGGGCACCAAGCTCTTCCCCTGCGACCTGATCGGATTCTGCAAGAGCCTGAACCCCCTGGGCGACCACCACGACCTGCTGATGGCCAACATGTTCGCCCAGAGCGAGGCCCTGGCCTTCGGCAAGACCGCCGCCGAGGTGGTGTCCGACGGCACGCCGGCCTGGCTGGTGCCCCACCGCACCTTCCCCGGCAACCACCCGACCAGCACTATCCTGGCGGACACACTGACCCCGGCGGTGCTCGGCGCCCTGGTGGCGCTCTACGAGCACAGCGTCTTCACCCAGGGCGTGATCTGGGACATCGGCTCGTTCGACCAGTGGGGCGTGGAGCTGGGCAAGGTGCTGGCCGGCAGGATCCTGCCCGCGCTGCGCGCCGAGGGCGAGCCCGAGCTGCACCACGACAGCTCGACCAACGCGATCATCCGGCGCTACCGCGCCAGGAAGTGATGCCCTCCCAGCGGGCCGGAGTGTTTTATTGTATTGACAAGGTTACAGGTTACAGGGAACAGGGAACAGAAATACCGCATCCTGATGCAGTGCAATTGACTGAACTGTAACGTACGCTGAAACCTTGTCTATTGCCGAAATGTGCCAGCTTCACTGGCACATTTCGGCAATACAATGCGGATTTTATGGCTGTCGCCTTAAGATTTCGCGTAGAGTAGCCCCATGCTCGCCAGGAGCATAGCCGCGCCGGCCACGCCGAGCGGGGCTAGGCGCTCGCCCAGGAAGAGCATCGCCAGCACGGTCGATCCGAGGGGCTCAAGCAGCACAAGGATGGTGGACACCGTGGCCGGGGTGCTGCTCAGGCCGCGCAGGTACAGCGCGTAGCCGACGGCGGTGGGCACCAGGCCGAGGTAGAGCAGGAGGCCCCACCCGACCGGCGGGTAGCCCAGGTAGAGGCCGCCGGACAGCGCCAGGGGCGCGAGCAGCGCCGCCCCCAGGGTGAAGGCCAGGGCGATCGGCTGGAGCGGGTGGTAGCGCGGCGCCACCGCCCGCCCGGTCAGGGCCACCACGCTATATGAGAACCCCGCGCCCAGGGCCAGGGCCGCCCCGGTGAGCATGCTCGACAGGTCGCCTGAGCGCGGAACCCCGCCCACCAGCAGGCCGGTGCCCACCACCGCGCCGGCCATGGCCAGCAGCGCCGCCCTGCCCAGGCGCTCGCCGAGAAAGGCGCGGGCCAGCAGCGCCGTGATCACCGGCGCGCTACAGATGTTGATCATCACCGCCGCCGCCACCCCCAGCCGGGGGATGGCCGCGAAGTAGCAGACCTGGTAGGCTGCGAAGGCCACGCCCATCAGTGCGATTACCCCCAGGTCGGCCCGGCGCACCCGCAGGAAGCCCGGACCCACCAGCGCCCGGCCTACCACCAGCAGGGCCGGGGCCGAGATCAG
The DNA here is from genome assembly GCA_037140315.1 of Chloroflexales bacterium. Taxonomy (GTDB): domain Bacteria; phylum Chloroflexota; class Chloroflexia; order Chloroflexales; family Chloroflexaceae; genus Oscillochloris. Next base: position 5,218 of record JBAXES010000020.1, on the reverse strand, counting down.
CAGGCGCAGAAACCCCACCCCCAGCGGGTCGGCCGGGGCCAGCCGGTAGAGCAGGCTCACCGCCACCCCGATCGTGCCCCAGATCAGCGCCGCCGCCGTGATCAGCCCCATCCCGGCCCGCGTGTCGCGCGTCGGCACGATCTGCTCAGCTGTTGTCACGATCGGTCTCCCGCGCGCATAACCACCCGCCCGCCGGACAGCCGTTCCACCTGGGCCAGGGCCGCCACCGGGATGCCGAGGGCCTCCAGGCCAGCGCGCCCGCCCTGGAACAGCTTCTCCACCAGGAAACCGGCCACCACCATCTCCGCCCCCGCCTCGGTCACAATCTCGGCCAGGGCCAGGGCCGTGCGCCCGTTCGCCAGGAAGTCGTCGACCAGGGCCACCCGCGCCCCGGCCGGCAGGTAGCGCTGCGCGATCACCAGCCGCGCCGCGCCGCCCTTGGTGGGCGAGGGCACCACCCGCGATAGCGCCGGCGCCTCCACCTCCGGCGAGTACTTCTTTGCGTAGACCATCGGCAGCCCGGTGGCCATGGCCACCGCCAGGGCCGGCGCGATCCCGCTGGCCTCGGCCGTCAGCAGCAGGTCGGGCCGGAAGCGCATCAGCCGCTCCGCGAGGGCCGCGCCCATCGCGGCCATCAGATCCGGCTCGATCCGGTGGTTCAGAAAGTGGTCGATCTTTAGGATGCGGTCATCTATCACCGTCGCCTCAGCGACAATGCGCGCAACCAGGGGAGCAAAGGGCGCGATGATCGGGTCGCGGTCGTCCTGCGGCTCACTCACGGATTCGTTCTCCTCAGTGGCTCAATTGCGAGCGCATCGTTGGCGATTCTACGCCTCTTCCGCATATGCAGCGTGCGCGCCAGAGGCGCGCACGCTGCATATGATATGCGAATTTCAGCTCGGCGCCGCAGGCGCGTAAAACAGCGAGGGGTGGGCGCTTTCACGCTCACCCCTCAGGTATCACAAACGCTCCATCGTGCCGTCGGGTAGCCAGCGAATACGTACGCCGCCTATATCCGTCCAGGGCTGCTCCTCAATGTCCTCCTCCTCCTCAGGGACGAGGACCGGGCCGCGGTTACGCGACCAGAGCATCAGCTCATCGATGGTATACCAGCCGGACTGGTAGCGCACCTGGTCGGTCGGGTTTAGCCAGAAGCGGATCTGGCCGTCCATCCACTGCCAGCGCTCAAGCGAGCGCCACTCTTTCCCCTGGTCGTTCAGAGCCCCCTTCAGATCCTCAAGCATCCGCAGCAGCTCGGGGAGGGTGTGCCGATTGCTGTAGCGCAGCTCCAGCAGGCGCTGGTTGACGGCGTCGCGCAGGCGTTCCAGGTCCGAGACGCTCATGCCCTCGATATCGATCTCGGTCACAGCGGGATCCTTTCTGTGGATATCGGTCAGCCGCGCGCCGGGGCGCCCGCAAGATGGCCTGCGACGATGGTGGCTGTTCCGCGCCGACATCCAATCCAGAGCGGAGAACGTGGGTGTCGCACATCCTGTACTGCGGTGTACCTGAAGGATGAACGTCTCACCCGCACATATATCATACCGCAACTTTGTTACATGAACCTGTTTGGAGCGTGACACTTCTGTCACGCCTTGGGCGGCGCGCCCGCAGCGATGCGCGGCACTATACTATAATACGCGCGAAGCATCCACTCTGATTCAATCACGCGATGTGGCAAGGCTCTGCCGCAAGGTGTATGCCACCCGGTGGCCCCGCCGCGTCGCACAGGAAGTGAGCTATGGCAGTACAGTTTGGCACATTCGCGCCCCAAGGTTGGCGGCTGGACCTGATCGAGATCGCCGACCCGGTAGAGAAGTATGAGGCGATGACCGCCGTGGCCCAGGCCGTCGACGCCATCCCGGCCTACGACTCGGTCTGGGTCTACGACCACTTCCACACCGTGCCGCGCATCGAGCACGAGGCGGTCTTCGAGGCCTGGACGATCACCGCCGCACTGGCCCGCGACACCAAGCGGGTGAAGGTGGGCCAGATGGTCACCTGCCTAGGCTACCGCAACCCCGCGCTCGCGGCGAAGATCGCCTCGACGGTGGATGTGCTCAGCCACGGGCGGCTCTACTACGGGATCGGGGCGGGATGGTACGAGCACGAGTGGAGGGCCTACGGCTATGGGTTCCCAGAGACGCGTGACCGCATGCGGGCCTTCCGCGAGGCCACCCAGATCCTGGTGAAGATGTGGACGGAGCCGGAGGCCAGCTTCGAGGGCGAGTACTACCACATCCGCGGGGCGATCAACGAGCCGAAGGGCGTCCAGAAGCCCTACCCCTCGCTCTGGATCGGCGGCGGCGGCGAGCAGATCACGCTGAAGCTGGTGGCGCAGTACGGCAACGCCTGCAATGTCGGCGGCAGCCCCGACGAGCTGCGACATAAGTTCGCGGTGCTGCGCGAGCACTGTGAGCGGCTCGGCCGCAGCTACGACGAGATCATCCGATCATCGAATGTGAACATTATCTTCGTGAAGGCGGGCGAGGACATCGCGGCGGCCACCGAGCAGGTGCGGGCCACCTACGGCTGGAGCGTCGATCAGATGCGGCAGCAGGCGATCGTCGGCACGCCGCAGCAGGTGGCCGAGGAGATCCAGGCCAAGGTGGACGCCGGCGTGAACTATGTGATCACCTACTTCCCGCGCGTGGCCTATGACCACGCCCCACTGCACACCTTCGCCGATGAGGTCGCCCCGCTGATCAGATGAATGCTGAATGTTGAATGCTGAATGTTGAATTCCTCAATTCAACATTCAGCATTCAGCATTCAACATTTTCGATCTCGGCGCGCAGGATGGGCCGGCCCTTCTGCTCCCAGCGGCGGTGGTAGTGTGACTTGAGCAGGTCGGAGCGGGCGGTCTTGTGCGCTGCGAGGTCGCGCAGGCGTAGGCCGGGGGCGGCGGGCAGCAGGCGCAGCAGCTCGGCGTAGAGCCCCTCTTGGTCGGTGATGAAGCTGAGGGTGCCGCCGGGGGCCAGGGCGCGCTGCATATGGGCGAGCAGGGCCGGGGAGACCAGGCGCTGCTTGCGCTGGCGGTTGAGCATCAGCGGGGCCGGGAAGTGCAGGTAGGCCGCGCGCAGCGCCCCGGCGGGGATGCGCCCGCAGGCCAGGAGCATGTCGCTCTGCAGGAAGCGCAGGTTGCGAAGACCGCGGTCGGCGGCCACCCCCACCGCGCGGTAGAGCGGCTTCAGCGAGATATCCACCCCCAGATAGTTGGCCTCGGGGCGCTCGGCGGCCAGGGCGCACGCCAGCTCGCCCGTAGCGCAGCCGATGTCGATCTCCAGGGGCCGGTCGTCGCCGAAGAGGCCCGGCGAGCTGATCAGCGGGAAGGCCTCGGGGCGGGCGTAGACCTCGTGGCTGGGCCAGATCAGCAGGTAGCGCTCGGCCACAGCGGGCGGCGGCGGCTCGACCTGTAGCCGGGCGGGGTAGCGTCCGCGGCCCATCAGATCACCTTATCGTCTTTGCCGCTGGCCTGGCGCATGATCTCGGTCTGCCCGACGTGGTAGGTGTCGTGGAAGAAGAGGAAGAACAGCGCGCTGCCCAGGCGCGTCTTGCGCCCGCCCGGCCCGACCACCTCGCGCTCCAGATCCTCGGGGGCCAGCGCCCCCAACAACATCGCCAGCCGCTCCTGCGAGCGCTCCAGGGCATCCACCAGCGTCTCCAGCGGCAGCGCCCCGGCGTCCTCGGCGCTGATCGGGTCCGACTCGCGGGTGTAGCGCTCGGCCAGGCTCGCCTCCAGGGCCGGCCCCGCGCCGAGCAGCCCCAGGATCGCGTTGCGGTTGGCGACGATATGGCCGACGATCCAGTTCATACAGTTGGCCCGGAAGGGCAGCTGGATCAGGCTCTCGGCCTGGGTCATGTCCTTGGTCTGCATCTTCACAATGGCCGCGTTGCGCCCGTAGGCGTCGGCCAGCTGCTTATGTGAGATCATTATGTCGCTCCTCTGCACTCTGAGGGTTATGGCGCAAGTGTAGCATAGGAATCCGAACCCCGGCGGACGGGGTATAATACAACCCAACCCGTCGCTGCCGCAGCCCAGACCTAAAGGTGCGTCCTGTGCGCCAGACTCTCACGCCCCTCGCCGTGCTCACGCCCGTGGCCATCGCCGCCGGGGTCGTGCTACTGCTGATCATTATCCACCGCCTGCTGCGCCGCTCGCCGCGCATGCGCGCCCTCAGCCTGATCTACCTATCTACCACCGCGCTGCTCGGCGCGGCCCTGCTGCTCGACGGCGAGGGCCTGCTGCCGCTGGGCTGGCCGCGCGACCTGCTGATCACTGTGCTGATGGTGGGCTGGGGCTACGTCGCCTTCGACCTGCTTGAGGACCTGCTGATCGAGCGCGCCCTGATGCGCCGGGGCATGCTCGTGCCGCGCCTGGCCCGCGACATCGTGCGCGGCCTGGCCCTGATCGCCCTCATCGTGGCCGCCGTCAACCAGATCTTCGGCGTGCCGCTCAACTCGCTGGTGATCTCGTCCACCGTCGCCTCGGCGGTGATCGGCCTGGCCCTCCAGGACCTGCTCAGGAATGTGGTGGCCGGGATCGCCCTCCAGGTCGAGCGGCCCTTCGGCCCCGGCGACTGGCTGCTCTTCGACGACCAGACCGCCAAGGTGCTGGAGATGAGCTGGCGGGCCACGCGGATGGTGACGGTGGACAACACCCACATCATCGTGCCGAACGCCAACCTGGCCCAGGCCCAGATCGCCAACTACACGCTCAGCTCGCCCGTACAGGCCCTGCACGTGCAGATCGCCCTGGCCCCCGACCACCCGCCGAACCAGGTCAAGCAGGCCCTGGCCGCCGCCGCCCGCGCCGCTGAGGGCGTGCTAGATGACCCGCCGCCGGCCATCCGCCTGATCGCCTATGGCGAGTACAGCGTGACCTACGACATCAAGTTCTGGATGCGTGGCTTCGAGCGCTACACCGAGACGCGCGACGCGGTGATGACCAGCGCCTGGTACTATATGCACCGGGCAGGCTTCCGCCTGCCGACGCCGCAGCGCGATCTGACCATGCACCCGGCCGACCCGCGCCACCGCGCCGACGACGAGTCCCGCGAGCACAGGCGGGCCGCGGCCGCCCTGGCCGCCGTCGAGCTGTTCAGCCTGCTCAGCCCCGAGGAGCTGGCGACGCTGGCGGAGCGCGCGACGCGGCAGACATTCGCGGGCGGCGAGGTGCTGGTGCGCCAGGGCGACATCGACGACACACTCTACGTGG
>JBAXES010000019.1:0-19199 GCA_037140315.1 Chloroflexales bacterium | reverse complement strand
CTCTCCAGGCGACCGCCGAGCCGACTGTCCAGCCCACCGCCGAGCTGACTGCCCAACCCACTGCTGAGCTGACTGCCCAGCCGACTGTCGAGCCATTCGTCGAGCCGACCGCCGAGCCGACTGCCCAGCCCACCGCCGAACCAACCGCAACAACGATCTTCAATTCACCAATAGAGATCACCCTGCGCCGTTCGCCGAGCCGACTGCCGAGCCAGCCGCACCAGCGATCCTCAAGTCACCAGTAGCGATCACACCGCGCTGGCGAAACCGAGGGCGGCGCTACACCCATCAGCTTCGGCACGCACCGCCCGCCCCAGATCGATCGCCCGCGCCACGCTCATACGCGTGCTCGGCCCAGAGATGCTCAGGGCCGCCACGCAGCGCCCGATCCGGTCGAAGATCGGAGCCGCCACACAGCAGACGCCTAGCTCACGCTCCTCATCATCAATGGCGAACCCGCGCTGGGACGACAGCTCCAGATCGGCCCGCAGCGCATCGACCGAGCCGAGCGTCTTCGGCGTCCAGGCCCGGATCACCATCCCGGCCAGGTAGGCGTCACGCTGCTCCAGACCCATCCCCGCCAGGATCGCCTTGCCGCCGCCGGTGCAGTACAGGGGCACGCGGTGGCCAACCTCGGTGAAGAGGCGCACCATATGCGGGCTGGGCACCTGCTCGCTATAGGCCACCTCGTAGCCGTGAAGCACCAGCAGGTTGCTCGTCTCGCCAGTAGCCTCGGTGAGCCGCTGGAGCGCCGGGCGGGCGATCCGCTCCAGGCTGAAGCGGCGGCTAGCGGCGGCCCGCGTCGCCACCTCCAGCAGCTTCGGCCCCGGCCCATAGCGCCGCGTCGTTCGATCCTGTGCCGCGTAGCCACGGGAGGCCAGGCTGCTGAGCAGGCGGTGGGCCGTGCCAAGCGGCAGCCCCAGCTGCTCGGTCAGCTGCGAGAGGCTGACGTCCTCATCGGCCCCTGCCAGGGCCTCGAGCAGATTCAGGGCGCGATCAAGGGACTGCACCATATGGTTTTCCAACTGATGAATAGCTATTTCAGCACAGGGGGCACTATAGCCCGCCGACGCGCACATGTCAATAGATGCAGTACAATACGGCCCATGACGGCCGCCCTGGCCAGAACGGGGTTACTATGCGTCTCCAGGTGCCTCGCGATATGGTGCGATCGTTGGTCCGCCCGCGCGACCTCACCGAGCGCAACATCCGCAACGTGCTGATCGACGGGGTCGGCGTCGGCATCGTCACGGGCGTCGGCACATTCCTCCCCGTCTTTCTCGCCCGCCTTGGCGCGTCCAGCCTGCTAGTCGGCCTGATCACCTCGCTGCCGGCCCTCACCGGAGCCCTGCTCGCTGCGCCGATCGGACGCTTCCTAGAGCGCCAGCGCAACGTCGTGCCCTGGTACTCGGGCATGCGCGTCTGGGTGCTCTGGTCCTACGCCCTCTTCGGGCTGCTGCCGTTCGTGATCCCCCTGGCCGCCGTGCCCTGGGCCGTGATCGCGATCTGGGCGCTGGTGACGGTACCGGCCACCTTTGTGAACGTGGCCTTCACCGTCGTGATGGGCGGGGTGGCCGGGCCGCGCCGACGCTTCTATGTGATGAGCCTGCGCTGGTCAAGCCTCGGCGCGATCACCGCCATCACCGTGACGCTGGTGGGCCAGGCCCTCGACCGGATCGCCTTCCCGCTCAACTACCAGATCATCTTCATCGGCTCGTTCCTGGGCGGCCTGCTGAGCTTCCTCTTCTCACGCTCGATCACGCTGCCGGACAACCCGCCCGAGCCGGAGGGCGCCCCGCCGCCCGCGCACAGTGTGGGCGCATGGCTGCGCTCCCTGTCCGACGCGCTGCGCAGCGCCCCGCCCGCCTTCCGCCGCTACGCGCTCAGCGCATTCGTCTTCCGCTGCGGGGTGGCCATGGCCCTGCCGCTCTTCCCGCTCTACTGGGTGCGCGAGGTGGGCGCCAGCGACGCGTGGATCGGCATCATCTCGACGGCGGGCAGCGGCGTGCTGATCGTGGCCTACTTTATCTGGTCGGTCACCGCCCGCAAGATCGGCATCGGCGCCGTGCTCCTGATCAGCAGCTTCGGCATGTCGCTCTACCCCCTGGCCGCCTCAACCACCGGCTCAGTGCTGCTGCTGGCCGTCTTCGCCGGCATGTCTGGGTTCTTCGCCGCCGGCAACGACCTGGTGAACTTCGACCTGGTGCTGAGCACCGCGCCCGCCGAGCACCAGGCCACCTACGTGGGCCTCTTCCAGACCCTCCAGAACACTGCGCTGTTTATGATGCCGCTGGTCGGCACCGCCCTCGCCGATATCGCCAGCCTGCGCCTGGCACTGGTGCTGGCCGGCACGCTGCGCCTGCTCGGCGTGGGCCTCTATGTGGCCCTGGGGGTCGGACGCACCCCTGCCGCCGGGGCTGCGACCGCGTAGCCACCCCCGAGCACGGTGAGGATATGGGAGAGCGCAGCTCTCCCACAAAGAACTGGTTCTGCATATGCCTGCTGGGACAAGGTTACCGGGAACAGGGAACAGGGAACAGAAATACCGCATCCTGATACAGTGCAATTGCCTGAGCTGTAACGTACGCTGAAACCATGTCTGGGCACAAATTTGGAAGGTTTTAGGGCGGCCGCCCTAGACATCACGCCGACCATCACGGAAGAGAGACGCAATGATCGACTTCGCCGCCTGGGAGCCACGCTTTGCGGCCTACCTGACCAACAATGTCTTCGCCGACGCCGCCCACGACCGCGAGCACGTCCGGCGCGTGGTTGCGAACGCCCGCGCCCTCGCCGCAGAAACCGGGGCCAGCCTGGATATCGTCATCCCCGCCGCCTGGCTTCACGACTGTGTGGCGGTGCCCAAAGACTCGCTGCAGCGGCCCCTGGCCTCGACGATGGCGGCCACCTCAGCGTCGGCATTCCTGGCCATGTCGGGCTACCCGCCAATGCTCATCCCCGGCGTGGCCCACGCGATCGCCGCCCACAGCTTCAGCGCCGGGATCGCCCCGCTCACCATTGAGGCGCGGGTGGTGCAGGACGCCGACCGGCTCGACGCGATCGGAGCGGTGGGTGTCGCCCGCTGCCTGATACTCGGCGCGCAGCTGGGACGACCGCTCTACGACCCGGTCGAACCCTTCCCGGTGCGCCGCCCGGCCGACGACGCCGTCTCGTCGGTCGACCACTTCTTCACTAAGCTGCTCGGCCTGGCCGGCACGATGGCCACCGAGGCCGGGCGCGCCGAGGCCGAGCGGCGCACCGTGTTTATGCGCGACTTCCTGCGCCAGCTCGGCACCGAGATCGGCGCGGATCTGCCCGCCTGAAATCACATGTATAATGAGCGACCTCCCCGCCCTATGTGAGGTGCCGTATGTCTGCCCCTGACGACCTGGCGGCGCGAATGCTGCGCCACGGATTTCGCTGGTTCAACCAGTATATGCTGCTGCTCTGGCGGCTCGGCCTCGGCCCCTGGCTGAGCCTGGGGCCCGCGATCACCGGGCGCTATATGGTGCTCACCCACACCGGGCGCAAGAGCGGCCTGCCCAGGCGCACCCCGCTCAACTACGCGCAGGTTGACGGGATGGTGTACATCACCGCCGGCTTCGGCGTCATCAGCGACTGGTATCGCAACATCCAGGCCCATCAGCAGGTCGAGCTGTGGCTGCCAGATGGGCGCTGGGCGGCGTGGGCCGAGGAGCTGCCCGACGACCACCCGGCGCGCCTGGCCCTGCTGCGCGAGGTGCTCAAGGGCAGCGGCTTTGTGGCCCCGCTGATGGGCGTGAACCCCTACACGCTGAGCGACGCCGCCCTCGCCCATGCCACCAGGCCCTACCGGCTGATCGCGATCAGGCCGGGGGGGGCGCTGCGCGGCCCCGGCGGGCCCGGCGACCTGACCTGGCTCTGGCCGCTGGCCGGAGCCGCACTTGCGGCGGCCGCCTTGCTGCGCCTGCCGAAGCTTCCCCGCAGAAGGAGATCTCGATGAGCGGACAGACACTCCAGCCCATGGCCCCGCCCGCATCGGCCGACCAGTCTGAACCCACCCGTCGCCTGCGCCTATCCCTGGGCCTGGTGGCCGCCATCTGGCTGCTGGGCCTGATTGGCCACTTCACCCCACTGGGCGAGTGGCCGGCCAACTTCCTCTACGTCCTGGGCTCCCTCGGCCTCGTGATCGGCTACTGTCGGCGCAATAGCTCCTGGCAGCAGATAGGCATCACCCGCAAGAACCTGGGCGCCGCGATGCTCTGGGGCGGCGGGATCGGCCTGGGCCTGGCCGCGATGGATCTGTTCAACACCTTCACCTACTACCGCAGCGGCGGCGCGCCGATGGCGGAGATGATATCGATCCTGGTCGGGCTGAGGCTGATCTACCTCTTTCCGGTGCTGGTGCTGGCCGAGGAGTTCCTCTGGCGCGGCATGCTCTTCTCGGCCCTGCTCAGCCGCGGGGTGAACAAGCACCTGGTCGTGCTGCTCACCACCGCCCTCTACGCCCTCAACCACTACGCCGTGGCCCCGGTGGGCATGGTTGAACGCGGCCTGATGGCGATCATGGCCCTGCCGATCGGGATCTTGGGCGGCTACCTGGTGCTGCGCACGCGCAACGTCTGGGCCTCGGTGGCCGTCCATATGCTCACGTTTGTGTCGATGGTGCTCGACATCACCCTGATACCCATCCTGGCCAGGGGGTAGTAACCAATGTTGAACGTTGAATGTCGGGCATTCAACATTCAACATTTGCGTTAGCCCAGCCAGTCGCGGTAGACCTTGAGCTGCGCGGCGTCGGGTGCCGCCACGGGAGTAATGCTCAAGCTGTCGTAGGGCGCCTCGGCTAGCGTCACCGGCACCTCGACCAGCGCGTCGCCGCGGAAGAGGCTCAGGCGCACCGTGTCGCCGGGGGCGCGCTCGGCGATGCGCGCGTTCAGCCGCTCCTCGTCCACGCGCCAGCCGTCCAGGGCCAGCAGCTCGTCCTCGGCGTAGACCCCGGCGGCGTAGGCTGGGCTATCGGCGCGCAGCGAGGCCACCAGGGTGCGCTCGCCCTGGCGCTTGAGCTTCAGCCCCAGCCACCCCGGCGCGGAGCCATCGGCCTGCGGCTGGCGGTGGCCCCAGCGCAGCTCAAGGCCGGCGGCGGCCAGGGCCGGGGCGTAGTCGAGCTCGGCGGTGCCGGCGATATAGCGGGCGAAGAAGTCGCGGAAGAATCCGCCCTGCGCGCCGACCACCACCTCCACCGCCGCCAGCGCCCCGCCATCCTCGGGGACGCCCGGGCCGCTGATCGGGTAGCGCCCGTACAGCTCGCGCAGCACGTCGTCCAGGCTGCGCGCGCCGGCGGTGTGCCGGCGGATCTCCATGTCGAGCAGCAGGCAGACCAGCGAGCCCTTCAGGTAGTACGAGATGCTGGTGTTGGCGCTGTTCTCGTCCGGCCGGTAGTACTTCACCCAGGCGTCGAAGCTGCTCTGCTCAAGGCTCTGCACGTGCCTGCCCGGCTGGCCTTGGAGGGCTACGATCTCGTCGGCCAGCTTCTCCAGGTAGCGATCCTGCGACATCAGGCCCGCCCGCACCAGCAGCAGCTCGTCGTAGTAGCTGGTCACGCCCTCCACGAGCCAGAGCTGGCGCGTGTAGTTCTCGCTGCGGTAGTCGAAGGGGCCGAGCGGCGCGGGGCGCAGCCGCTTCACATTCCAAACGTGGAACAGCTCGTGGCTAATGAGTGAGAGGTAGCGCTCGTAGGAGCGCGCGGGCCGGAAGGTCCAGCGGTCGACCATGTTCGTAACACTGTTACGGTGCTCAAGGCCGCCGCCGCGTCCGTCGGTGAGGTGCAGGATAAGGATGTAGCGCGGGTAGGGCAGCCCGTCGAACATGTCGCGCTGCACCTCGACGATCCGCCGGGTGTCGGCGACCAGCTGGGCCTCGTCCTCGTTCCCGCGCCCCCAGATCACGATCTCGTGCGGCACCTCATCGACCGTAAAGGCGAGGACGCGCTGCGTGCCGCACTCGAAAGGGCTGTCAACCAGCTCATCGTAGTCCAGCGCGACAAAAGAGCTCGGCCCGCCGCCCCCCGCCTCAAGCGCCGTGCTCACCCGCCAGCCCGCAGGCACATCGAGGTTGACCGCCAGCGGCTCGCCGGTGCGACCGGACACGTACATACACAGGTTGGCCGGGTTAAAGTAGCCGTGGCTCGAGTCGAGGTGGCTGGTGCGCACCGTCAGCTCGTTGGCGTACACCTTGTAGCGCGCAATGACCTGGGTAGCCAGGCCGGCATCAACCTGCCAGGTGTCTTTGGCCGTCTTACGCCAGGGCAGGGCCCCGCCATCGGGGCCGTGGGCCGAGAACTCCTGAATATGGCGGGCGAACTCGCGGATCATATACGAGCCCGGCGTCCAGGCGGGCAGCACAAGAGTGAGGGCGGGCGCGGACACGGCGTCGACGGCCACCTCGACATGGTAGAGGTGGGTGTGCGGCTCGGGCATAGAGATAGTGTAGGTGATCATAGGGGTAGAGGTGCGGTTCAAGCAGGGTGGAGCGCTCCTACAATACGCTTAGGCCGGGAGGGCGGACTCAAGGAAGTGCAGCCAGCTGCCGCCCATAATAGCGGCGACATCCTGATCGGCGTAGCCGGCGGCGGACAGTGCCTCGGCGATGCGCGGCATATCGGCGACGCTGTCGATCTCGCGGGGGATCTGCTCGCGGCCCAGGCCGCCGTCGAGGTCGCTGCCGATCGCCACGTGGCGGGCGTCGCCGGCGATCTGACAGATATGGTCGATGTGGCGCAGCAGGCGGTCGATCCCGTAGCGCTCCTTGGGGTCGTCTCTGACGTACTCGGCGGCCAGGAAGGCGTTGTAGAGCACCGTGCCGATCACGGCGTTCCGGCCAAGCAGGGCGCGGATCATCGCGTCGCTCAGGTGGCGGTCGGCCCGCGCCTCGGCCACGAGCGCCCGGCAGTTGCTGTGCGAGGCGATCACCGGGCCGTCGAACAGGGCGAGGGCCTGCCAGAAGCTCTCTTCGGCCATATGGCTTATGTCAAGTATAAGACCGACGCGGGACAGCTCCGGCATCAGGGCGCGGCCCAGATCGGTCAACGGGCCAGGCGCGCGCGTGCCGCCACAGTAGCGGGTGGCCTGCCAGGCCGGGCCGACGATCCGCACGCCCTGCCGGTGCCACCAGGCCGCCTCGGAGGGATCGCGGATGGGGTCGCCATTCTCCATCAGCAGCAGCAAACCCAGCGTGCGGTCGCCGGCAGCCCAGGCCGCGCGGTGTGCGGCCAGGTCGTCGCGGCTGCCGATCAGGTGCAGCCAGCCAGCGTCGGATAGGCCCCGGTAGACGGCCAGCTGCGCGAGGGCCTGGGCGTGGGCCTCCTCAGCGCTGTGGTAGCTCTGCTCGGTCGGCAGATCCGTGCTCTGGGCCGTGGCTGGCAGGGTGAACAGCGTCCCGAAGACCAGGCCGACCCCGCCGAGCGCCAGGTCGGGCAGTGACACCGTACACGTGCCCATCCCTGGGCGGGGCGACCCCTCCGCAGCGCGGGTCTCGATCACCCTGCGGGTCACATCTCGACCGGCCGAAATCACGTTGTAGGCAATATCCAGGTGGCCGTCAACATACACAGAGGTGATCCTCTACTCAATTGTGAAGTAGCGCGTGTTCTGATTGCCGAGGTTAAAGCTCGGCCCGAAGGCCAGTCGCACATGTGGCGTATCCGTTGGGACCTCCACCGCCACCCAGCCGACCGCGCGGCCGCCGGGGTAGAGATAGAACTCCAGCCTCGGCTCGGGTTCGACCAGCGAAGCGTAGCGCAGCGCCGTGGCTGCGGGATCGGCGGCGTCGCCCTGAACCGAGTAGAAGTCGCCGCCGCTGACCATCACCGTCTCATCCTTTGTGGCGATCGAGCGCACCTCGACGCGGGCCAGCAGGTACTCGATGCCCTTGGGGGGCGGCTTGTTAAATGGGTTCGCCTCAAGCAATCGCGTATAGGCCGCATCGCCGCGCAGTACCTCGCGCACCGTCACCTCGTAATCCTCGGTCGTCGCGTTCTGATTGAGCGCCGCCGGCTCGCGCAGATCTGCGCCGAGCGTGGTAGGCTTGATCGCACGCAGAGCCGGGTCAACCCGCAGCGCCGCACCGGCGTCCAGCGCCACAAAGACCGGTGGGGCACTCAGGAGGCCACCTTGATCCTCTGCCTGGAGCATGAGATTCCCCTCGCCGGTCGCCACCAGGTAGGGGAAATCGACCTCGTGATCGCCGCTGTTCACCGCATACTCGTCAGGCATACGCCTCGGCGTCACGGCGGCCACCGGCAGGTATGCCACCAGCTTATCGCCAGTGAGCTTCGGGTACAGATGACTGCTAGTGATGCTGTCCAGCGGCGTCTGCGCCCGCACGTGAACGATCACATACTCCTGGCCTGCGGGGGCCGGGCTGTTATTGCTATTTGTCTCATGCAGCACACTCCAGGCCTCATCGCCACGGCTCACGCCCGTCACCACCAGTGTCCAGCTCCCGATCTGCGCGGTTGCGCCAGGGGGCAGGGGCGTGGAACGAGCGCCGCCGGCGGCCGGCTCAGGCGGCGGCCCCGCCCCTGCCGTCGTGGAGATCACGGCGGCAGTGGGCCTAGGCGCAGGGGTGGCCGATCCGCCCTGGGTATCGACCACCTTGGCGACCACGATGTTGAGCACAAAGAGGATCGCCGCCACGAGCAGGCCCAGGCCGAGGGCGGCGGCGGTCCCAACAGCCCACCTAACGCTCCCTGCCGAGCGAGGTGCCGCCTGGAGCGTAGGTGTGCCGGCCTGACGGGCCAGGGCGATGGTCGGCTGGCCAGCGCTGCTGGCGGCCGGCGAGGAGCGCATCGTTGGCGGTGCGGCCGGGGCGCGGGCGGCATCCGGCAGGAGCGCGCGCAGGGCCGCTGCCGAGGCGGGGCGCTGCGCGGGATCCTGGGCCATCGTCGCCTGGAGCAGGTCGCCGAGGGCGGCAGGGATCTGCGGGCGCAGGTGGTGGGCCGGGCGCAGCGGGTCGGGCTGACCGGCCACCAGCGCCGCCGCGCGGGCGAGGGCGTCGGTGGGGGCCGCGCCGGTGAGCAGCTCGTAGACCGTCGCCGCGAAGGCGTACAGGTCGCTGCGCGGATCGGTGCCGGCACCCTGGATCTGCTCAAGCGGCGCGTACTGCGGGGTGTAGCCGAAGATGCTGCGGCCGCCCGCCGCAGAGCCGCTGGCCAGCGCGCCCTTAGCCAGGCCAAAGTCGAGCAGGATGACCTCGCCGCGCGGGGTAAGCTTCAGGTTCTGGGGCTTCAGGTCACGGTGGATGACCGGCGGGCGCTGGGTGTGCAGATAGTCGAGGGCGTCAAGCAGGCGGTCGGCCCAGGGCAGCACCTCGTCTAGGGGGAAGGGGTCGCCACGGTTGCGCAGAAGCATGGCCAGATCATCGCCGGGGATGAACTGCATCACCAGAAACTCGCCATCGCCCTCGGTGAAGTGGTCGCTCACCACCGGCAGGGCCGGGTGGTGCAGCCCAGCCAGCAGGCGGGCCTCGCGCTCGAAGGCCGCCCGCAGCAGCGGGTCGCTCATAAGCGTCTGCTTGAGGGCGACCGTATTGCCCAGGCGCTCATCAACCGCCCGGTAGACCGCGCCCATACCGCCCTGGGCGATCAGCGCCTGCACGCGGTAGCGGCTCTGGAGGAGATCGTTGGGGGCGAGCTGCATAATCTTCAAGGGGAGGGCCAGGGAGGGCTTCGCCCTCCCTGAAACCCTCCCCCCCAGCAGGGGAGAGCCAGGGAGGGCTTCGCCCTCCCTGAGACCCTCCTAGGCTATCTAGTCGGTGTAGGGCTGGAACAGCCGGGCGAAGAGCGACTCGAAGTTCGGCGAGTCGCTGGCGATGCGGTCGTAGATCTGGATGACGCGGGCCGCCTGATCGCGGCGCCGCCAGAGGGCGTGGGCGAAGCGGTCGTCGCCGATCACGCCGCGCTCCTTCATAAAGCGGTAGAACTGCTTGACCGAGGTGCAGATCTCGCGCACCTGGCGGGGCGACGTGTTCAGCACCCGGCGCGGGTAGTAGTAGAACAGGCACTCGTCGAGGGTGGCGTAGTCGCCGTCGGCGAGGGTGCGGTTATAGTACGAGGCCAGGAACTCAGCGTAGACCAGCACGCTGCGCGAGCGGGCGCGGGCGGTGGCGTCACTTTTGCCCACCTCAGCGAGGTAGTCGTGGAACTGGCTGATCAGGTCGCCGCTCTCCGCGTAGACGCTCGCCGACTCGTCATCGGTGTCGAGCAGATCATCCTCCATATCGCCCCAGTCACCATCGTCCACCTCCTCCTGCCAGGCCGCCGGGTCAAAGAGGCTCTCGGCCACCGGGTCGATGCCGAGATCATCGGTGCTGACGCTCAGGTCAAGCACCGGGAAGAGGTGCGGCTTCTTGGCGAGAAGCATATTGAGGTGCTGGGAGATAATCACCTCGGCCTCCTCAGGGCGGGCAGTCTCGATCCGCTCGGCGACGCCGGGCGGCAGGGCCGCCATCAGCTCATCGTGGGCCGCCTGGAGCCGCGCGAACTCCTCGCCCTGCCGAAACAGGCCCTCCGGCTCCAGGCCGCCGAGGCCGAGGTCATCATCATCATCGTCGAGGTCATCGTAGCGCTCCACCGAGCTGATCGAACCGCTGCGGACGTGCGGCTCCTCGCTGTAGTAGTCGAGGGTCGAGTAGGCCGCCGAGGCGCGCTGGATCTGGCCGTTCCACAGGCCTGAGTCGGCGTCCTGCTCGCGCGCGCGGCGAAGATCGTGCTGGAGCGCATCGATCTCAGCGAACAGGGCCGTGTCGGCGGCGTGGCGCTCGCCCTCGGGCACCGGCAGCGGCGCGAAGACCTCATCGGACGAAAAGAGGCGCAGCGAGGGGTGGTGCTGGTTCGTCAGGAAGATATCGTCGACCAGCTGGAGGCGGCCATCGTGGGTGACGAGATGCTGCCAGGGGCTGCCGGGGTAGGCGGCGCGCCAGGGGGCGAGGGCGAAGATCGGCAGGATCACCTCATCGCAGGGGATGAGCGAGATCTGAGAGCGGCCGACCCGGGCGACAATTGCGTCGATCAGCTCGGCGTCCTGAGCGGCCAGATCCGAGCGCCGGAGATCTGCGGCGGCCTCGCGCTCGACGCACAGGGTGAGCGGCTCGACGGCGACGACTGTGACCACCATGCTATCGCCGACCACGAAGCCGCTGCGTGCGTACCAGGTGCCCATATCAAAGCCGGGAGAGGCGAAGGGCGTGCTGCCGGAGTCGGCGGGATCGTGGTCGATGAACGTCATCGCGACGCCGGCCACATCCAGCAGGATCAGCTCGAAGCTGCGCAGCCCGGCGAAGGGCTGGAGGTGGGCGAGGGGCAGCATCCCGGCCTGAACATCGCGGGCGCGGGGGAGACAGCGAAAGCGCAGGTCCTGGAGCGCCACACGCAGCGGCACCAGCTTGCCGCGGCCCAGGCGCAACCAGCCCAGGGCCAGCCCGTCCCAGCGCAGCCGCTCGCGGATCGTGGCGTAGGGGTTCTTCGCCGCGCTCGGTCGCCGCTCAAGCACCTGGTCGAGCACCCGGCGCTCCTCGACAGGCCCATCATACTCGCGGGCAAGCATGCGCAGAATGCTTGCGATGGTCGGCTCCTGGTTCGACATAGCTCTACTCCCGTATGGCGTCGGGTGATCCTGGGGATCGGGGGGGCAGAAGCAGAACGACGCGCATCGCGGGCCTCCGCGCCTGGCAGATTTACGATGGGTATAGGGTAGCATCCAGCGGGGGTGGTGTCAAGGTAGAGGAGCGCTGATGTCGTTGGCGCGTGGCGGATCCACACGCCAGCCGCACAAAAAGGTGCGGGAGCGGCGTCGCCGCTCCCGCACCATCCCGAGGGGTTCGGTTATCTGGGCCCTATATGGCGCGGGAGGTGTAGAGCGCCTCAAAGTCGGCGCTAAAGTCGGCCCACGACACCTTGTCGTCGCCGTACAGCTCGCGCAGCTCGGCGAGCAGGTCGCTCTGGGTGATCGGCAGCGTCATGCTCCCATAGAGGGCCTGAAGATCCACGGCGAGCGTGTCGAGCGTGATGGTGTTGCCTCTTCCGCTGTAGAGCGCGTGGAGATCAGCCCCCATGTCCTCAAACGTCACCGCCGACCCGCCCTGAACGTCGAGCACTGCGACCGCTTCCTGCCCGGCTGTCATCATCGACACACCTCTCCTACTTGAATCGCTTCGCTTGCGTAGGGCACATACCCCACGCGCTCTATGGAGGTTGCCTGCCCGGAGGGATCCACGTGGGCGCATGCGCTCACCATGGATCAATCGTACAAGCTTGGGTTTATTATATTTGGACTTTCCGTCCTCTTCAAGGTGCAGAATATGACTTGTTTGGAATATATATAAGATCTGTAAATAATGAATGCCTATTAGGAGTGTTTCCTAATAGGCTTTTTAAGATCTATATCAAGATCTATATTTAGTATTTTTACATATACATTTTTATGTCATATTACAACTACTCAAGCGACTCGAACTCAAACGCCGCATCGCGGGCATAGATCCGCATCTGCTGCCCGCCGTCGGTACGCAGATCAACGAGGCCATCATCAATCACCGCCGCCACCGTCCCCTCATACACCTCGCCCGCGCGGTACTGCACGCGCAGGTTCGCCTGCCACAGCTCAACCGCGCTATGCACGGTGAGCCGCACCCGCTGGCCCGCCCTCGGCAGCGCCTTTGCCCGCTGCGAGCGCGACCCGACCGGGGCCAGCTCTAGCTTGATCATACCTGCTCCAGGCGGGCGTGAGGCGCGCTCGACACGCCTCACGCCCACGTCACACGCCTACTCATCGCCCTCGATCCAGGCCAGGCTATACAGCGCCCCATCATGTACCGTGCGGCTCACCTGCGAGGGCGGCACCGCGCCCGCCGCCACCCGCCGGTAGATGTAGCGCAGCTGCCCCTCGTGCTGCACGCAGAGGTAGTCACCGCTCGCGGTAATCTGGGCCTCGTCGCTCCCATCGACTCGCTCCTCGTAGCCGTGTGCGTCGTCCATATGGCTTGCCTTTCTAAGGATGAGGGATGAAGTGGAAGGTACGTCTGACGCCTCATCCTTCATCCCTCATCCTTCCGCTAGTGCTTGCCGTTCCCGTTCTGGTAGACCAGCGGGATGTTCGTCGGCCCCTCAACCCCCAGCTCAACCAGGGTGTTGCTCACCACCGAAGTGGCCTTGCGCTCGAAGACGACGTTGGTGATCTCGTCTACCAGCGAGATCGCGCCGTTGTAGCCGACGATCGAGCGCCGGTGATAGCCGAAGCGGTCCTCCACCGGGAAGCCGAGCCGGATGAGCGGGATCTTCTCGGCGTCGGAGATAAACTTGCCCTTCGAGTGGCCCATCAGCAGGTCGACCGGCTTGGCCTTGATCCGCTTGTGCAGCTCGTGCAGGTCGCCCTTGAGGATGATCTCGCTCTCGACGCCCAGCTCCTCGGTCAGCTCGACCATGCGCTCGGCCCATGGCCCGCTCTCGGAGGCGGTCAGCACGTAGGCCGGCGTCATACCCATCTCGGCCACCAGGCCCACCAAGCCCTCCAGCGTGTCCGGGTCGCCGAAGAGGGCCACGCGCAGGCCGCTCGTGAACATATGCGTGTCTACCAGCGCGTCCAGCAGGCGCGCGCGCTCGACGCTCAGCGCCTCGGGGACCTGATGGTCGGTGATCGCCGTCAGCGTATCGACGAAGGCGTCGGTGTTGGCCAGGCCGATCGGCATGGTCAGCACGTGGGCCGGGACGTTGTAGCGGCGCTCGTAGACATGGGCCGCCTCGCCGCCGATGTAGCGCTGGATGGCAATCGTCGCCAGCGACTTGGAGGAGCTGCGCAGCTCCTCGACCGTCGTGCCGCCGCGGGCGAAGTGCGGGCGCGGCTCGTAGTAGCCGCCGTCCAGCGTCTCGGAGTAGTCGGTCAGCCACAGCCCGTGCAGGCCCATCTCGCGCACAATATGCTTCAGCTCGCGGATGTCGCCCGGGTTGACCCAGCCGGGGATGATGTTGATCTTGCCGTTGGTCTCGCCCTTCTTCTTGCGCTTGTCGGGCAGGTCGCTGGCAATCACCTTGAGGAAGTTGTCGAAGCCGGTGATGTGGTTGCCGACATACGAGGGCGTCTTCACCGAGAGGATCGGGATGGTGATCTCGGGGTGATTATCCTGAAACTCGTCGATGATGCCGGGGATGTCGTCGCCGATGGTCTCCGAGAGACAGGTCGAGCAGACCATAATCATGGTCGGGTGGAAGCGATCAACGATGTTCTTCAGGGCCTCGAGCAGATTGCCCTTACCGCCATAGACGGTGGTCTTCTCGGTCAGCGAGGTGGTGGCGACCTCAACCGGCTCGCGGAAGTGGCGGGCCATCTGGTGGCGCGGGTAGGTGGCGCAGCCCTGCGAGCCGTGGTTGATCGTGATCGCCCCGTGGATGCCATAGTTGGCGAGCATGGCCCCGATCGGCGCACATGAGCGGGTCGGGTTGATCGCGACCGCGCGGTCTTGAGTAGTGACGCAGCTCATTTATTCCCCCTCCTCAAAGCCGTGCGCGAATCCGTGTGACGAGTGGTGGGCGACGGGCGCGGGCCGGGCCTTCTTATGCAGGGTCTGCCAGATCGGGGCGTGGATGGCCTTGTCGATGTCGCGGGCGAAGTTGACCATACCCAGGAAGCCGGCGTAGGGGCCGGTGTCGTAGGTGTGGCCGTTGACGAAGGGCACGCCGAGCTTGTAGGCCAGGTACTTCTCTTTGTTGCCGGAGATGAACAGGTCGGGCCGGCGCCTGGTGAGGATCTCCTCGATCTCGGGCACGTTCGGGTTATCGATCATCATGCCGCCCTCATCGAGCTGCTCGAAGATCTTCTCGTAGTCGTCGTCGTGGCCGAAGGTAGTGGCGGCGGTCTGCGTCTCCATGCCCAGCTCGCGCAGCAGCTCGATCCAGTGCCAGGTGCGCGGCCCGCCCTGGTAGATGAAGACCTTCTTGCCGGTCAGGCGCTGGCGAAACTCATCGATCTTGGGCTTGATCTTGGCCAGCTCGCGCTCGATCACCACCTCGGCCTCGGCCTCGAGGCCGAAGACGGCCGCCGTGTCGCGCAGGGCCTGGGCCATATGCTTCATGCCCCAGAGGGTCACGTTGATGTACGGCGTGCCGTACTTCTCCTGCATCATGTCGGCGATGTAGGTTGCCGAGCGCTGGCAGTGGACGACGTTCAGGGCCGCCTTGTGCATGATCTTCAGGTCGTCCACGCCGACATTGCCGGTGAAGCGGGTGACGATCCGCAGACCGATCGCCTCGAAAAGATGCTCGAAGGTGCGGATGTCGTTCTTGATGTTGTAGTCGCCAACGATGTTGATCGTGCGGCTGAAGTCGCCCTCGGGCTCGACCGAGCCGACCAGCTGGCGGAAGATCGTCTCGTTGCCGACGTGGTGGCCGGCCGACTGGCTGACGCCCTTGAAGCCCTCGCACTCGAAGAAGACCACCGACTTGCCAATGATCGCCTCGGCCTGCTTGGCGACATCCTTACCATCGTCGCCGATCAGGGCCGTCGAGCAGGTGTTGTAGACAAAGACCGCCTTGGCCTCGGGGAACTCGCGGCTGGCCTCGATGATCGACTGGAGCAGCTTCTTCTCGCCGCCGAAGACGATGTTGGTCTCGTTCATATCCGACACGAAGGTGTACTTCATGTGGAAGTCGGTGTCGGCGAGGTGCGGGCGGTAGCCCCAGGAGAAGAAGGCGCAGCCGATCGGCCCGTGGGTGAGCTGGATGGCGTCCTTGACCGGGCCGCCAACCACGCCGCGGCAGCCGGCGTAGGTGCAGCCGCGCTCGGTCATATCGCCGGGGGTGGTCGCGGAGTTGCTTGAGATCGCACAGCCAGCGCCGTCGCCGCGTTGACACTTCCCGCCCTCAACCTTCAGCGCGATATGCAGCGCGCGCTCGGGGAGGGTCGCACTACTCTTGAGTTCCATCGTCATCTCCTAAATATGGCAGTAGCGCAGAAGTCACCTGGTCAATGGTGTCATTCCGAGTGCAGTGAGGAATGCTCCAGCTCCCGCTGTGGGAAGATCCTTCGCTCCGCTCAGGGTGACAGTTACTTCTGCGGTATTGCGAAATATGGCATCCGTAGGGGCGCATCGCGATGCTGTCCCTACAGCACACCTTTGGCCAAGAACTTCGGGATACAAACCTTCTCTGCTGGCGCAGGCGCGGTGCCGCAGCCGTCCTCGCCGGGCACGCCGATCGCATCGGCGCGGCAGCGCTGGCAGTTGAGGAACTGCTTGATCACCGCGCCGCACTCCTTGCGCACCTGGTTGACCATCTCCGCTGTCGGCTCTTCTAGGTGCGCGAACTTGGCCAGCGGCAGCATCGGGATAATGTTCTGGATATAGGCCCCGTGGTCGCGCACTACGCGGGCCACCTCGACGAGGTGCTGATCATTCACGCCGGGGATGAGCACCGAGTTAATCTTGACCAGCATACCGCGCAGGTCGGCCTCGCGCAGGCCCACCAGCTGGTTGTGGAGCAGCAGCTCGGCGGCCTCGCGGCCACGGTAGGTCTTGCCCTTGTAGCGCACGTGTGAGTAGATCTGCTCACCGATCGCCGGGTCAACCGCGTTCATCGTGATCGTCAGGGTGGTGATGCCGGCGCGGTCGATCTCCTCGATGCGGTCGGGCAGCAGCAGCCCGTTTGTCGAGATGCAGCGGGTGAGCTGGGGGAACTCGTCCTTGGCGCGCTCGAAGGTGGCAAGGGTCGCATCATTGGCCAGCGCGTCGCCCGGGCCGGCGACGCCCAGGACGCGCAGGCGCGGGTCGCGATCCACCGCCTGGCGGATCGTATCGAGGGCCTGGTCTGGCGAGACCACGCGCATCGTCACCCCCGGGCGGTTCTCGTTGGGGCAGGCGAACTTGCGGATGCAGTAGTTGCACTGGATGTTACAGCGCGGCGCGACCGGGACGTGGATCCGACCATAGCGAAAGTGCGCTGCGGGGCTATAGCAGGGGTGGGTGTTGACATCGACCTTGGGCGTACAGCTGCCCTTACAGTCCTGGGGGGCTGGAGCTTCCATGAGATCACCTCTTCCGGTGGGGGTGCGGAGGGACACTGACCCTCACCCCCGGCCCCTCTCCCGCGTGCGGGAGAGGGGAGACCAGCGACATACGCGTATTGCATCTCAACGGGGGGTGAGGGCGGCAGCTCTAGTCCACGATGCCGTAGTCGCGCATCAGGTCCTCAAGCTCATCCTGGCTGATCGGCGTGGGGATGGTGAAGTCCTTGTTCTCATTGATCTCGTTCGCCAGGGTGCGGTACTCGTTGGCCTGGGGCAGCTCGGGGTCGAAGTCGATCACCGTCTTGCGGTTAATCTCGGCGCGCTGGACATCCTTGCTGCGCGGCACGAAGTGGATCATCTTGGTGTTGAGCCGCTTGGCGAACTCCTCGACCATCTCACGCTCGTTCTCGACCATACGCGAGTTGCAGATCAGGCCGCCGAGGCGGGCGTAGCCGCGCTCGCCAAACTTCTTGATGCCCTTGGCGATATTATTGGCGGCGAAGAGGGCCATATACTCGCCCGAGCAGACGATGTAGATCTCCTGGGCGTAGCCCTCGCGGATAGGCATCGCGAAGCCGCCGCAGACCACGTCGCCCAGCACGTCGTAGAAGACATAGTCGAGGTCGGCCTTGTAGGCGCCCAGGGTCTCCAGGGTCTGGATGGCCGTGATCACACCGCGCCCGCCGCAGCCGACGCCGGGCTCGGGGCCGCCCGACTCGACGCACTTCACATCGCCGTAGCCCTTGACCAGCACCGTGTCGAGCTTAACGCTGGCCGGGCCGATGTCGCGCAGGGTGTCGAGCACCGAAGGCTGGCGGGTGCCGCCCAGGAGCAGGCGCGTACAGTCGGCCTTCGGGTCGCAGCCGACGACCATAATTTTGTTGCCCATCGACGCCAGCGCGGCCGCAGTGTTCTGCTGTGTAGTAGATTTGCCGATCCCGCCCTTACCGTAGAATGCTACTTGCCGCATGGTCTTGCTCCTCAGTATGGTTTCACAGGTTGGATGCGCGCGGCGTGCTGTGGGGCATACTGTGATCCACACGGATCACAAATAGCCGCGCTCCTTGGTTGGAGGCGGCGACAGAGCAGGTGCAAGCATGCGCGTCCAGACGCGCCTACCAGGATGCACCGACGCTCACGCCGCCGCTGCGAGCCCCCCCGTTCGCTGCCAGCGGACGGGGGCGCATGAGGTTGGGAGATGGCATGAAGCGCGATGGGGACAGTGTGTTATGATGTCACCGCATCGGCGCTCACGCAGCCGCTGCCTGGGCCTCCCCTCCGGTGCCAGCGGCGGGGGGGCCTGCCTGTGTCTGTGTGCGAAACCGGGCCTGTACAGCCGCCCAGTCCCATACCGCATATCCCGGTGACAGTGCCAGTGTTGCCGGTGTGCCGTATTGAGATCAGGTGATGATATCGGTGGGCGCTGCGGTTCAGCCAGGGTAGTGTCGCAGCGCCACGGTCAGATCAGGGCTGCGATATCTACGCACAGACAGATGGGCCAACTGCGGCAGTGCAGGGGGAGCGGCGCTGATGAGGTACGTCGATGTGATGTCTACGTAGACATTGAGGAGCCAGCAGGTGGTAGAAATGCCTTTGTCCGCTACCAACGCTGGTGTTCTGATATTTGTGGGTTCCTGCTTGGGTATGGGTGGAGTATAGCACATAACTATCGGCATCAGCAGTGCTTTGCATTGTTTTTTTGGTTAAGATTTACCAACATTGTATTCAAACACGATAAAGTGGCTCGGTTGCACGAGAAATTTATCACGATTAAACATTTAATGTCAATAAGCCGCCTTGTACAATACAACCATACTGCTTCTGGCAGAATAACCGCGAACAAATCGAGTGTTCAATAGCAACAAGTCATATTGTACAATAGTGACATAGCCGATCAAGAAGAGACGAGGGCGCGAGCGTCGCGCCCTCGTCTCTTCTTGATCGCCGTGATCGGCCCTACTGAGCGGCTCGCGAGCCGCCCCTACGGCCCAGCCGTCACCAGCGGGCTGATCTTTGCGAACAGCTTCGGGCCGATCCCGGTGACATTCTGGAGATCCTCGATGGACTGAAACGGCCCCTGCTGGTCGCGGTAGGCCACGATCCGATCGGCGATAGCCTGCCCGACCCCCGGCAGATCGATCAGGTCGGCGGCGCTGGCCCGGTTCAGGT